>CAYSPN010000672.1:0-2083 GCA_964432895.1 uncultured Candidatus Kuenenia sp. | reverse complement strand
GAGCAGCGCGCTGACTGCATCTGCAGTAGCGCGAGAGCCTGGCCACTGGCTCGTCCGTTTCTGTGACAGGAGCCAGACCTTGAGCGCCTCGACCGCATCCCGGTCGCCGGCCACCTCGTCAAAGGCCTCGATCATGATCGTCTGCGTGGCGATCGGGGCATACGTCCAGCTCCACCAGCCCGGGTGAGGATCCCGCCACCACATTCCCTGCCAGGATTCTTTCTCAGTGCCGGGCCTCACGTCGGCATCCACCGCCCGCTGCCTGAGGCTGTCGATGATCGAGAGGGCGGTCGGCTTGTCGCCAGACCGGGCCAGTGCGATGGCGAGCTGCCCCTGCGTGAGCCGGGCGTCGAGCTCCATCCAGCACTTCCGACCCACGTCGAACGCCCACTGGATCGCTTCGGCGGCCTCGCCCTGCGGCGGTGCGTCGGCTGTGAAGAAGCTCCGCGCATAGAGTGCGTAGACGCCGATGGGGGTGAGCACGATGTCGTCGAGCTTGCCTGCCCAGAGCTTTTCGGCCCGCTTCTTCTCCTCAACGAGGCGGCCGTCGAGCCAGGGAATCGTTTGCAGCGCCGGCTGAACGAGGTCGTTGCCACCGGGCACCGCGGCCTTCACGCCCGCCACGCGGAGTCGGCCGAACCCAGCGAGAATGCCGAGCGTGACGGAGTCGCAGGTCTGCCCACCCGGAAACCAGGGCCAGCCGCCGTCGCCGTCGCGGAGACTTTGGAGCCGGCTGAGCGCGGCCTGCGTCTCGTTGTCGGCTCGCGTCGCGTCAAACAACAGCGCGATCCGGGCCCGCGCCTCTTTCTCGTCGACCGCGTCGCGGACCCAGGGGGTCTCTGCGAGCAGCGTCTTCACAAGATCCGTGTTCTTCTCGAGTGGGCTTTCCAGGGCGCCAGCTTTTCCTGCAGCAGGAGCCCCCTTCCACTGCTCGAAGACCTTTCCGATCCGCGGGTCGCTGGTGGCGAGATGCCGGGCGAGGCTGTTGGCATAGAGCCGCGTGAAGAGCGTCTCGGTGCTCTCGTCGGTCTGCTCCATGATCGAGGGGAGTGCGAGCACGGCATACCAGGCCGGATTCGAGGCTGCCTGCACGACGAGCGACTGGCTGCGGATCTCGGTGCCGGCACTCTTCATGAGCCGGTCGATGGAGACCTTCCGTTCGCCCGGGCCCCGGAGCGTCACGGGCACGCTCTCGCTGACGAGCACACGGCGAGGCAGCACAACAAGCATCGCCTCTTCGCCATCGGCTGCCTTGCCGGCCGAGCCGGTGGCGAGATAGCGAAGCGTGTCGGTGCCATCGGCCACCTTCACGGTGAACACGACGGGCTTCGATTCGCCAGCGGCGAGATCGAAGGGCAACTCCCGTGGTCCGTCGACGAGACTGTCCCGGGAGTCGTTTGTCCGGGCGTCTGCGAGCGAGAACTTCACGCTGCCGGCAAGCCGGCCGGTCGATCTGTTGCTCACCTTCACCGGGATCTGGATGACATCCCCCTCGCGCAGAAACCGCGGCACCACCGGCTCTACCATTAGGTCTTTTGCAGACACGCAGCTATCGAGGATCAGACCGCTTCGAAGCAGGGCATCATGGGCGAGCCCCTTGAACTGCCAGGTGGTGAGCGTGTCGGGGAGCGTGAACTCGATCGTGAGGATGCCGTCCTTGTCGGATGTGAGCGTGGGCAGAAAGAACGCCGTCTCGACCAGATTTCTTCGCGGGGGCGGCGGAGCGGCAGACGCCGGAGAACCCGCCGGCTCGCCGGGGCCACCCGACTGCTTGTCCTGCTGGGCTTCGCTGCGGTCTCGACTGGCGTCCTTTCGCTTCGCGATCTCGTTCATCGCCAGCCCGTCGGCCATCGCGTCGGCCGGCGCTGCGGCCATGGCCATCGGCGCCGCCATCTCGCGCATCATGGCCCCTCTCGCCATGCGGCGGCCACCGAAGCCGCCCGCCCAGCCACCGCGCATGGGCGAGCCGAACGGATCGCGGAGCACGCGGTAGGACATCTCCGGCACCTCCACGAAGCTGGTCGCGAAGCTGCCGAGAATCTGGTTGAAGGACTCGCCGGAGTTCGTGAAGGCGAGGTTCAGC
>CAYSPN010000671.1:0-14870 GCA_964432895.1 uncultured Candidatus Kuenenia sp. | reverse complement strand
CCGAGGATCATCAGCGCGATGCCCGTCGCGAGCAGTCGCGTCTCCGGCAGTCGTTTGGCCAGCGGGCGATAGAAACCGCCCGCCAGCATCAGCATCAGTCCGATGAAGGCGAAGACGAGAAAGTTGCCGTCGTCGGTCATGCTGAAGGCCGACTCGGTCAGCCGTGCCAACGTGGCCTCGAAATTGGCGAATGAAAAGATCGAGAGGAAATAGATGAGCACGAGCGTCCCAACCCGCGGCATCCGCAGGACGGAAGCCGTGCGGGACATGCTGGGAAACTCCTTCGCCGCCCGGGCCCCCGGACGACGGGTCTCCTTGAAGACGAAGATCGCAATCAGGAGTGCGACGAACGAAAGCATCGACGCCAGCGCCCCCACGCCCCACGGCTGCTGCTTGAAGAGCGCCAGCCCGAAGTAGGCGATGAGTGGTCCGAGCGTGAATCCCGCACCGAACGCGATGCCGATCAGCGCCATGCCACGGGCGCGGTTTTCCGGGGTCGTGCAGTCGGCGATCACTGCCGCGGCGGTGCCGACACTCGCGCCCGCGATGCCCGCGCCGACACGCGACAGCAACATGAGCGCCAGCGCCGTCGCGGCACGGTCGGCTGGAAACGTCACCGCATAGCCATACAGGGCATAGAAGACGACCGACCCCAACAGGCTCAGGAGCAGCATCGGCCGCCGGCCGATCGAATCGGAGATGCGGCCCCACATCGGACTGAAGATGAACTGCATCAGCGAGAACACGGAAAACAGGATCCCGATCGCGGCTCCGATGGCGATCGGCGAGAGGCCCAGGGCCGTGAGGTAGGGCTCCGCCTGCCGCGGCATCACCGGCAGCACGATGCCGAAGCCGAGCAGGTCGATGAACACCGTGAGAAAAACGATCAGCAGTGCACCGCGGTGGGCCGGCGAGGCGGATGCTGACGGATCGGCGGATGTGGATGCCAATGGCGGAGGCGACGAGGCAGGCATGCGGGATCCCGGGAGGGCACGAAGGTCTGGGGTGAACGCTCTTGGTCAGCACTCTTGGTCTGAAGCGGACCGCGTCGATGATCGCGGTGCGCTGGTGCTACACTGTGCCGCGATGGACGACAACCAGCTTTCCGACCGTCGAAGCCCGCCGCAGGACGCCCTGAGCGTGTCGGAGGTCACGTCGCGCGTCAAGGAGCACGTGGAGTCGCGGTTCTCCGACGTGTGGGTCACCGGGGAGATCAGCAATCTGGTGCGGGCCTCGTCCGGCCACATCTACCTGTCGCTCAAGGATGAATCGGCCCTCCTCCGTGCCGTGGTCTGGCGGGGTGCGCTGCCGCTGCTCGCCATTGAGCCCGTCGATGGTCTGCAGGTGATCTGCCACGGCCGAATCGAGCTCTACCCTCCGCGCGGCACCTACCAGCTTACGATCGACCGGCTCCACGCGGTGGGCACCGGCAGCCTCGAGGCACGGCTCAAGAAACTGCATGGCGCCCTCGAACGCGAGGGCATCTTCGCGCCGGGACGCAAGCGGCCCATTCCTGCATTCCCGCGACGGATCGCCGTGGTCACGAGCCCCACGGGGGCGGCTATCGCGGATTTCCTCACCACGCTGTTCTCGCGGTGGCGGTCCGCGGAGGTGATTGTCGTGCCGTCGCGGGTGCAGGGGGCGGGGGCGGCGGAGGAGTTGGCCACGGCGTTGGCCAGCGCCGCCCGGCTCGTGCCCGCCGTTGACGTGATCGCGCTGGTCCGCGGTGGCGGCAGCCTCGAGGATCTCTGGAGCTTCAACGAGGAGGTGCTCGTGCGGGCGATCTTCGCCTCGCCGGTGCCGGTCGTGTCGGGAGTGGGGCACGAGATCGACGTCACGCTCGCCGACCTCGTCGCTGATCTCCGCGCGTTGACGCCGACCGATGCCGCCGTCCGCGTCTCACCCGACGGCCCGCAGGTGGCCGCGACGCTCGACATGCTGGGCACGCGGCTGCAGGCTGGGCTTCTGCGGCGGATCGACATGGCCCGCGACCGCATCGGCCAACTCGCCCGCTCGCGGATCTTCGCCGACCCCGAGCGACTCGTTCGCGACCGCGCCGCCACGCTCGACCAGCAGGCGACGAGGATCCACAGGCTGGCAACGGCAGTGGTCGATCGCGGCCGTGAACGGCTGGCGGCTGCGGCCGCCCGGCTCGAGGCAGGCAGCCCGCTCAAGCTGCTGGCCCGCGGCTGGTCGGTGACGTGGATCGACGCCGCGGCGCCGGCGGCTCTCAAGTCGGTGGCGGGCGTGGAGCCCGGCGCTGCACTTGTCACCCAACTGTCCGATGGAAAACTCTGGAGCCGTGTGGAAAGGATCTCTTCCGATGCCCAGCAAACCTGAACCACCCCAGCCTGAAGCCAACCCGCTCGACCAGGCCGGAAACTCAGCCCATCCAGCCCAGCCGGCAGCCGTACCATTCGAGGCCTCGCTAACGGAGCTGAACGAGCTTGTGAATCGACTGGAGTCGGGCAGTCTCGGCCTCTCCGACTCGATCGGAGCCTACGAGCGAGGCGTGGCGATCCTGCGACGCCTGCATGAGCAGCTGGCAGATGTCGAGGAACGCGTGCGGTTGCTGGTGAGGATCGACGACCAGGGCCGGCCGATCCTGGAGGAGATCGGATCAGCGACGACGTCGCCAGAGAAAACAGGCCGGCAGACAGGCGGAGGGTCGACCACCGACAGCGATACGACCACTCGACGCGCAGCCCGTCCCGCCTCCCGGACAGGCCGACCGAAACGCCTGCCCGGGATGGACGATACCGGAGAGGGCGGCTAACCTTCCTCTCCATAACGGGGCTGTAAATGTTGGGCAGTTCCGTGGAGGAGCGGCATCCTGCAGCCTGGCCGACGGCAGAGACCGCCGTCCTTGTCGCCGCCAAACACGGCGGCACTCGTGTTCGGGACGCAATGGATCGGAAAGCCATGATCGAAGTGAGCGATGCTCCGGATCTCGACGCGACAGTGATGCGGTCGCTCGAGAGGGTCCGCACCTTCATCGACGCCCGCCTCGATGCGGCGATTGAGATGTCTTCCGAAGCGTCTCCCCGGCTCGTGGATGCGATGCGGTATGCCCTGCTGGCGCCCGGCAAACGGCTGCGGCCGGCACTGGTGCTGTGGGCGGCGTCGGCATGCAACAGCAACACCGCAGGCCAGTCATGCGAGGAGGCCTGGGAGGTCGCCACGCCCGCGGCACTGGCCGTGGAAATGATTCATGCCTACTCGCTCGTGCACGACGACCTGCCGGCGATGGATGACGACGACCTCCGCCGCGGCCGCCCCACCTGCCACCGTCAATTCGACGAGGCGACCGCCATTCTCTGCGGCGATGCCCTGCAAGCCCTCGCCTTTGAAACGCTCGCCAAGGGCATGCCGGCCGCGAACGCCGCACGGGGCTGTCTGGTGCTGGCTCGTGCAGCCGGCGGCGAGGCGCTCGTGGGCGGTCAGGCAGACGACCTGGCTGCGGAGCGCGGCTGGGTCAGCGACATGACAGCCGCCCCTGCCTCCGACCAGGTGGCATGGCTCGAGCGGATCCACCGACGGAAAACCGGGGCACTCTTCAGCGCCTCCCTTGCACTGGGTGGCCTGTCGGTGGCGGCCAGCGACGAACAGCGGGCCATGCTCGAGGCGTTTGGCCGGGCCTTCGGGCTCGCCTTCCAGATCGCCGACGACATCCTCGACGCCGCAGGCACCGAAGAAGCGGTCGGCAAACGCGTCGGCAAGGACGTGGAACGTGGCAAACTCACATTTCCCTCCGTTATCGGGCTCGAAGCCAGCCGGGAACGGGGCAACGCCCTCGCCCGGGAGGCGACGGAGGCCGTGACCCGCCTTGGCCCGGCGGCCGCAGATCTTGCCCGGCTTGCCCACTGGATCATCGGCAGGAATCACTGACCAAAACCTGTCAGGCGGCTGCCAAAACGGTTCCCGCGGGTATAACAAGGTTGTCAGGAAGTTCGAACCCCAGAGGACGGGAACAGGATGTTCCCTTGAACCATGGCCGCGATCCTCCCGTCCATCATGTCGCCCCGTGATCTCCAGGGGCTCTCGTCTGAGCAGCTCGAGCAGCTCGCCGCCGAGATGCGGAAGGCACTCTGTGAAGTCGCGGCCAGCCGCACGGCCCACTTTGCGTCCAATCTGGGTGTCGTGGAGCTCTGCCTGGCCCTGCACAGGGTCTTCGACTTCAGCCGCGACCGACTCATCTGGGACACAGGTCACCAAATCTATCCGCACAAGCTGATCACCGGCCGCTTCGGCCGCTTCGGCACGATCCGCACCAAGGGCGGCCTGATGGGCTACCCCAACCCAGACGAGAGCCCCTACGACCTCTTCATGACGGGCCATGCCGGCTCGAGCGTCTCGACCGCCCTCGGGCTCGCCAGCGGCGACGATCTGTGCGGCCGCGGGGATCGCCGCGCGGTGGCCGTCATCGGAGATGGCGCGTTGCCCTCGGGCATCGTCTTCGAAGCCCTGAACAACGCTGGGTTCCTCAAGAAGCGGCTGATCGTGATCCTCAACGACAACCGGATGTCGATCTGCCCGCGGGTCGGCGCCCTGGCCGAGTATCTCGACGTGATCCGCACCAACCCCTGGTATCGTGGCCTCCGCAATCAGGCGTCGGGACTGATCAAGGGGATGCCGATGGTGGGCGAGTCGATGGGACGGATGATCGTCAACGTCAAGGACTCGCTGAAGGCCACCATCCACGGCGGCATGCTCTTCGAATCGATGGGGGTGCGGTACTTCGGCCCGGTCGAGGGCCATTCGCTGCCGAACCTGATCCGTTACCTGGAACTGGTCAAGGATGAGGAGGGGCCGATCCTGCTGCACGTCCTCACCGAAAAAGGGCACGGCTTCAAGCCCGCTGAGGAAGACCCGGTCTTCTTCCACACGCCGGCGCCGTTCGAGTGCGACGACGACGACTGCATCGTCTCGATCAAGAAGTCCTCGGCCCGTGCCTACACCGACGTGGCCAGCACCGCCATTGGCGACTGCATGCGGCAGGACGAGCGGGTGACGGTCCTCACCGCGGCCATGTGCCAGGGCAACAAACTCGAGAAGGTCCGCGAGGAATTCCCCACGCGGTTCTTCGACGTGGGCATCTGTGAATCGCACGCCGTCGCCTTTGCGGCGGGACAGGCCAAGGTGGGCTGCCGACCGATCGTCGACATCTACAGCACCTTCCTCCAGCGGTCGTTCGACCAGATCTTTCAGGAGGTCTGCCTGCAAAACCTGCCGGTGGTGTTCATGCTCGACCGTGCCGGTCTCACCGGCCCCGATGGCCCCACCCACCATGGTTCCTTCGACCTGGGGTATCTCCGGCTGTTCCCCAATATCGCGGTGCTGGCCCCTGGCGACGAGCACGATCTCACCGCCATGCTCGACTGGGCGCTCAAGCAGAATGGGCCGGTGGCGATTCGGTATCCCAAGGCAGTGGTCGAACGCCACGCGGGCCAGCGGTCACCTGTCGAACTGGGCCGGGCGGAGATGCTCGTCGAAGGACACGACGGCCTCATCGTCGCCTGCGGCACGCTGCTGGGAGATGCCCTCAAGGCGGCGTCGCGGCTTCGCGACGAGGGGCTCGAGGTGGGCGTGGTCAATGCCCGGTTCGTCAAGCCGATGGATGCCCGGCTGCCGGAGTGGATCGAGGCGGCACCGTGGGTCGTGACCGTCGAGGAGAATGCTCTGCAAACGGGCTTTGGCAGCGCGGTGCTCGAGGCCGTGAACGATGCGGGCGTCCATCCGGGCCCCATCAAGCGGCTGGGGATCCCCGACCGGTTCGTGGAGCATGGCGAGCGGTCCGAGCTGATGGCCGATCTGGGCCTCGATGCCGCCGGTATCGCGGCTGTCTGCCGTCAACTGGCCGGCCGCGTGGCGGCCGACGCCGCCACGTCGCACCGGTAGTGTCGCACCCCGGCACCCGCGCAGCAGGCTGACGAGGCTTCCAGATACTCTTCCTTTCCCTGGCGTGCCGAACTATGAGCGTTCTTTCCCGGTTGCTTCCCGAGCATCCCTCGCCCCGGCAGCTCACTCTGGTGATCGCCGGCTCCAGCGAAGTGCCATCGGTCGTGACGGAGGCCCACCGCCTGCAGACGGTGCTGGAGAAGGCGGGCCATCGCGTTACCTGTCGGCTGCCCCTGCGGAGCGACTGGGGTGTCGGACGGTTCCATCCTGACGACGGCGCGACGGCCGATCTGGTGATCGTGCTCGGCGGCGACGGCACGATCCTGCGGACAGCCCGCTGGATGGGCTATGAGCAGGTGCCCGTGCTCGGCGTCAACCTCGGGACACTCGGCTTCCTCGCCGATTTCTCGACCCTCGAACTGGAATCGGCCCTCGACGACATTGGCGGCGGACGGTTCCGGCTTGTAGACCATCTCATGTTCGAGACCGAGATCATCCGACATGGCACGACGATCCACCGCGAACTGGGGCTCAACGACACATCGATCCTCGCCGGCCCCCCGTTCTCGATGATCGAGATCTGCCTGTTCGTGGATGGCGAGATTGCCACCACATACCGCTCCGACGGCCTGATCGTCAGCACTCCGGTCGGTTCGACCGCCTACAACCTTTCGGCCGGCGGCCCGATCGTCCGCAAGGACCTCGACGCCTTCGTCTTCACGCCGCTGAATCCCCACACACTGACCAACCGCACCGTCGTCGATTCGGCGATGCGCAGCTTTGAACTGCTTGTCCCCCAGCCCAACGAGGGTTCCGCCTGCGTGGTCGACGGCCGGCTGATCACCAGCGTCGAGGTCGCTGACCGGGTGCGGATCCGCCGGGCGACGCCCCGGTTCATGCTCGTGGAAACGCGGACGCACGGCTACTACCGCACGCTTCGCGACAAACTCCATTGGGGTGGCGGCATCCATGGCACGGGCCCGCGGGCGCCACGCGCAGGGAAGGCATCCGGCACAGGCGAGTCATCCAGCGGAGGCGGTTCATGACGCAGCAGTCGTGGCGACGGTCGCATGCGTTGTTCCTGGCCTCGCTGCTCACCGCCGGTGCCGCGGCCGGTCTGGCTGCCGAAAGTACCCCTCCGGAACCGCCGCGGGTGACACTCGAATACCGTTTCCAGCAGGGCGAGACACTCGACATGGATGTGTCGCACCGCGCGCTGACCGAAACCACGGTCGGCGCCACGTCGCAGTCGACGGAGACGGCCACCGATTCGCGAAAGACGTGGACCGTGGTGAAGGTGGATGATGCCGGACACGCCACGCTGGAGCATTCGGTGGACGACGTGACGATGACCTCCCGCACCAGCGACCGCGGCGAGGTTCGCTGGAGCAGCAGCAGCGACGAACCCGCGCCGCCGGGCTACGAGCAGGTGAAGGCGAGCCTCGGCGTGCCACTCTCGCGGCTCGTGGTCGACCGCAGCGGCCGCCTTCTCGATCGCAAGGATCTCCGTCCCTCGCCGCCCTCCAGCACGGGCGACCTCGTGGTCGTGCCACTGCCTGAGGGGCCGGTGACCGAAGGGGCTGAGTGGACCGTGCCACAGGAGGTTGTCGTGGAGGTTCCCGGCGGCCTCCGCAAGGCGGTCCGCACGAGACTCCGCTACCAGATTGCCACGATCAGGGAGGGTGTCGCGACGATCCGCGTCGACACCACCGTTCTCACGCCGATCGACGATCCCCGTCTCGAATCCCGCCTCCTCGAACGGGTCTGGAACGGCACGATTGAGTTTGACATCGACCGCGGCCGCGTGCTCCGCCGTGCCACCGGAATCGACCGCCGCGTCGTCGGCTTCGAGGGCCCGGAGTCGAGCGTGCGTTACAAGTCGAGCCTCGAAGAGCGGCTCGTCGAGAAGCGGTAGGCGGAGGAACGGGGGCGCAGCCAGGAGTGTCCGGCACGACAGTTGCTCCCCGCATGGTCGTTGAAGTTACCCGCATTGGTTCGCCGGCTGCGGCATGTGCAGGCGGCCCGTACTCCCTTGCTTGCGCTGCGGGCTTGGATGGAGAGGGAGCCGGGATCGGCGGAAGCTCGAGGAGCTTTTGGATTTTTGACCTTCTGGGGAGAGCGCTGCCGTAGGTCGTGGAAGGAGAAAAATCAACCGCGACGAGACTTCTGCCGTCCCGGCGGTGCAGCACATGCCTCGCTGGCGAACGTATGCGTTCTAGCCCGCGCGGAGGACGTCTTCGACGCGGCGAATCGCCTCTTCCACGTCCCACGTCGTGTCGGCCAGCACGATCCGCGACCGCTGCGCCACCCATTCCACCACAGTCTTCTGGGCCGAGATCACGGTTGAATGGCTGCGACGGCCAAAGTAGCTGCCGATCTCCGTCAACGCCGACGTGGTGTGCCGACGGGCCAGAAACATCGCCAGCATCCGCGGATGGTTGACGGTGCGGGCTCTCCGCGAGGATTGCAGGCTGCCCGATTCGATGCCAAAGGCAGAGCAGACGGCCCGTTCGATGTCGGCCAGCCGCACACTGCGGGCGCTCGAACGTACGAGGTCGGCCAGAGCCTCTGCCGCCATATCAGGCGTGATCGGCAGGCCCAGCATGTGGCTGGTGGCCTCGAGTCGATTCAGGGCGCCGATGAGTTCCCGAGCATGGCGGGTCATGTGGGTGGCGACGTAGTGGATCACCTCGTCGGGCAGCGTCAGGCCGCGTGTGGCGGCAACACCCGCCACGATGCCGCGGCGCACGTCATAGTCGGGCGACTCGATCCGAGCGATCATGCCACCCCGCAACCGCGTGAGGAGTTCGGGACCGAGGCCGTCGAGCGCCGTCAGATCGCGATCGGAGGCAAACACCATCTGCCGACCCTGCCTGTGCAGGGCATCGACGGTCTGCTGAACCTCCATGAGCGTCGCCCGCTTGCCGGCGAAGAACTGCAGGTCGTCGATCACGAGAAGGTCGGCACTGCGGCAGCCACGGCGAAACCCGGGCAGTCCGCTGCCATGCAAGGCCTGCAGGAAGCTCGTCGTGAACTGCTCCGCTGAAAGCAAGAGAGTGGTCGCCCCCGGATGCCGTTCTCGAAACCGACCGCAGATGCCCTCGAGCAGGTGCGATTTCCCGACACCGCTCGGGCCGTGAATGACCAGCGGCGACATCTCGCCGGGCCGTGAGGCCGCAAGCTCGATGGCGGCAAACGCCATGCGATTGCTCGGCCCGGCGACGAATGCATCAAGGCTGGCGACCGGCCGCCGCGCCGCAACACCTCCGCGGTTCTCCCGCACCGCCTCCCGACCCGGCGAGTCAGCCGCTTGGCCCCGACTGGCGGTCTGGCCAATCGCCCCGACCCGCCGAGGTGTGACGGCGTCACGCGAGCGGGACTCTGCAACCGGCCTCAGCATGCCCTTGGCGGGTGGCGACGCCGGCACGGGCACCTCCGGAGTCGGTGTCGGAGAAGTCCGCCAGACGACAGACCACCCCAGGCCAAAGACCGCCTGCACCGCGGCCTCGACATCGGCGTGAAACGTGCGTTTCAGCCATTCCTGTGAAAACGCGTTGCCGACACTGACGACGATGCAGTCGTGAGCCGCCGCCGCGGTTTCTGCGGTTTCACCGTCGATGGCGACGTCGATGGCCACAGCATCGCCAAACCACACGGCATACCGTTCGGCCCCGAGCCGGTCCCGCAGGGCGTCCTGCACTCTCGTCACCAGATTCCGGCAGTCGCCCGCCAGACCGCTCATCGATGGAGATGCTGGTGTGCAGTTCGGCCCATTGCCACCATTCGTCGCAATGACCGCCGCTTTTGCCATGGCTGCTCCGTGCACCGAACGCCCCCGCAACGGCCTGCTGACCGTCGCCCCGGGGCGTTGTTTGGTTCATCCGTGAAACGTTCTTCCCGACACTCTTCGCGCGGCGAGTATAGGAGTGCCAGCAGTGCTGTCAAAGCCATGACAGCAGCGCCGCCGAAACAGCGATGACTGCTTCGTGTGGATGCCTGCAAGAGACCGCGGACGCATGCGTCGAACGACACCACAGCGACCCAAGACGCGGTGCATAAACTGTGCGAAATCGCAAGAAACACTGCTTTTGCCGCGTGCCGCACGCATCGCAAAATTTTTATATACTGCCCTTTGCGGGTGTGGCAGGCACGTCATACGCGTCATGCGGATCGTACGGTTTTGAACGGCCTCGTTCCGCGTGTGATTGTGTTCAAGGTCTCGTTGTGTTCAAGGTCTCGTTCTGTTCACGGCACGCACAGGATGCGCTCGATGCCCCTCCTCCAGATTTCCACACCTCGGCATCCCGCGGTCAAGGCGTGCGGCGGAGTCGAGCGACTCACGGTGGTGGCGATCCTCGCAGCAATCCTCTGCGTTGGCAGTGTCGCAGGCCCCATCGAATCGGCCCCGGGAGCCGACACAGCCCTGCCGGAGCCCGCGTCTGCAGCGGCAGAGATGGCGGCGCCTGCCTTCAAGCCGGAAGACATCTCGATTGGCGAGCCAATCTCCCTGCCGTTTGCCACACCGCTCGCCTCGCCTGCCCCAGACCGACCGGCCACCGCAGGCCGCGGTCTGATCCCGCCAAACGCCGCACCTGCCGGCATGCCCCCCCCCACCCCTGCCTCGCAACTGCCTTCCGTTGTCGCTCCCGCCACTCCCTCAGCCGTCCTTCAGCCGCGGCCAGCGATCGCCCCATCGATAGTCCAAACGCCGGCCGATGCAGTCGCCTCGTTCGATTCGTCTGCTGCGGGGACAGGCTGGCTGGGAATCGCCGTTGATGACACCGTGGTGACCGGAAGATTGGTGGTCGTCGAGGTAGCGCCGGATGGGCCCGCCGCAAAGGCTGGCGTCAGGCCACAGGACATGCTCCTGGCCATCAATGGCAATCATCTGCAAAACGGTGATGAACTGGCGGCGGCACTCGCCGCCATCGTGCCCGGCCAGCGGGTCAAAATGGCGGTGGGCCGCGACAATCGTATCGAGGACGTTGTGGCACAGGCCTCAGCACGTCCGCCCGCAGCGTTGTCGCGTGACTGGCAGTCAGCCACAGCCAGCCAAAATACCGCACCGACTGCCTCCGTGGCGATTGCACCCGCTGCTCCGCCGAACCTCATGGCACCGACGCGACTGGTACCTGAAGCCGCAACCATCGGCGTATTACCCGCTCCGGCGACCGTGGCGGCGAATCCGACGCCAGGCGGCCGAACCGCGCTCGGTGTGCGCACCGTGCCGGTGGACCCGAACGTGCAAACGCGGTTTCGCCTCTCCGAGGCCCAGGGCGCATTCGTGATCGGCGTGGTGCAGGATCTGCCCGCGTCCAAGGCTGGCGTGCCTCCGGGGAGCGTCATCGTCGCCATCAACCATCAACCGGTCCGCTCGCCGCACGACCTGACGCAACTCGTGTCCCGCGGCCCCGTGGGCACGCCCGTGCCGCTGCACTATGTGCTCCCAGGCGGCGAGTCAAAGCAGGCCGACGTGGTGCTGCAGTCGCTGGAACAGCCTCTCGAGCGGGCACTGATCGGCAGCGGTGAGACTGGGCAGACGGCGGAGCCGCCCTCGCTCCAGCCGGCACCCCTCCAGCCAGCACCACTGACGACCCGCCGCGTGCAGCCGACCGCAGGCTCCCAATCAGACGAGCCAGCATCGCTGGGGAGGCTGGAAGAGATGCTCCGCCGCATGAACAACCGGCTCGAGCAGATCGAGCGTCGGCTCGAACGCATTGAGTCGGGCCGTTGACGCTCCCGCTGGACTCCCGTCAGGCGGCCGGACGATCCGACTGGCGTGCAGGCATCGCCAGGCCGAAGCGGGACAGTTCGTCATCCAGCGAGACGCCTGCCGGGCCAGGCAGGAGCGCCGACCGTTTGGCGTGACGCGACGGCTCCTTGCGGACGATCGTCTCGCCCGGCCGGGGCATGCGTGATCCGGCCCACGCCTCGGCGTCATCCGAGAGATGGACAAGCAGTCGCTCCACGCCGGCCCGCTGCCATTCCAGGTCATCACGGTCGAGATCGGCGGGCACATGGATCGCCCGGCTGACAACGCCCCGCGCCCTGGACCAGGGACGCGGAATGGCAAAGCGATCCCAGGTGCCCAGACGCCAGGGCCGTTCATAGCCAAACCCCATCGCCACGATTGGAATCTGCATCGTGCTCGCCAGGAAGATGCAGCCCGGCGCCAACTGCCGTCGCGGTCCTCGTGGGCCGTCGGGGGTGATCGTGAGATTTTCCCGTTCCGCCCGCCCCGCAAGTTCGCGCAGCGCCACCGAGCCACCCTTGAACGTGCTGCCCCGCACGGTGCCAAAGCCCATCATCGTCGCCACGCGGGCGAGGATGTCGGCATCGTGATGCCGCGACAGCAGCATGGCGATGTTGGAGTGCCCTCGCAGATACAGCGGCAGCAGAATGTTCTCGTGCCAAAATACGTAGATCTTCGTGCCCCGATAGTCGGGGTGCACGGGATCGACCGTCGGATCGCCAAAATCCACGCGGTAGTCGAGCGTGCCCATCCATTGCCGGATGCACGCCGTGGAGACAAGCGACATGGCGCCGATGGCCAGCGGAGACTCGAGCTTCACGAATCCGATTCCTTTCTTCCGTTCATGCCTCCCACCATCTCCCCTCGAAGACTTCTTCCGCGGGCCCCGTCATGAAGACATGGCCCGAGGCCGCCCACTCGAGTTCAAGCGATCCGCCGGGCACGTCGGCCACGATCCGTCGGCCCGTCCGACCGGAGAGGACGCCCGACACGCACACGGCCGATGCGCCGGTGCCGCAGGCCATCGTGATGCCGCTGCCGCGTTCCCATGTCCGCATCCGCACCCGCTCGGACGACCGCACCTCGACGAAGTGCACGTTGACTCGCCGGGGGAAGATCGCATGCGTCTCGATCCGAGGACCGACCGACTCCAATGGCACACGGGCGACGTCGCGGCAGTAGAAGGTGACGTGTGGATTGCCCATCGAGACGCAGGTCATCCGCGGATCGAGTCCGGCCTCCTCCCACCAGGCCTCCGGCGGGCCGAGCGCGGGGCACGCCGCATCCACCACGCGGCCGCCGGCCGGAGACGAGTCAGATTGCTCAGCGACCACCACCGGAATCTCAGCCGCCGAGAGCAGGGGCTCCCCCATGTCCACGCGGACGAGCGAACGGCGCGGGCCATCGGGCATGACGTCGAGTGTGAGCACGCCGCGGCCGGTCTCGATCGTCACCGTCCCCGCCGGTGCCCGGCCGCGTGCCACCACCAGGTGCGATACGCACCGCACGCCGTTGCCGCACATTTCCGACTCGCTACCGTCGGCGTTGAACATCCGCATCCGCGCTGCCGCCACCGTCGAGGGCATCACCAGCACGAGACCGTCTCCGCCGACTCCGAAATGCCGATCGGCAATCCGTGGCGCGAGCGCGGCCGGGTCGGCGGGAGTCGGCTCGGCGAAGCAGTCGATATAGACGTAGTCGTTTCCGGCGCCCTGCATTTTCACGAAATGAATCGGTCGTGTCGTCATCCGTAGCCCTCTTCACACCTGAAACTGGAGAGTCGCCATTCAGCTCGTCCGCGAGTTCGCTCGTCGGCAGACACACAGTATGACCATTCGTCCGCGTTCGGCCCCAGTCCTCAGCACCGCTTCCGCGATCACCGTTGATTCTCCCGCCGCAGTCCCGCGTTTCGCAGGCCGTCCTGGCCACGCCGCTGCGACTGCAGTTTCTGGATGGCGGCGGCGAGGGTGGGAAACGCCTCGCTCGTCATCTCGGGATGCGGGAGCGTGCCGTCCACGTGGATCAGCATGAACTGTCCACTGGCGCCTCCGAGCACCCGCTTCATAGCCGGCAGCTGCGTGGCCGAATCACCCATGATCGAACGGAACGTCATGTGGACATTGGAGTCGAAGTCGATCTCACCGTTGCCCACCAGACTGATGGCGTCGCCTGAGAGTTCGATGTTGTCGAGATAAGCCCGTGGCCCCTCGATCCGAAAATCAACGATGCTCGAACCGAACGCATTGAGGTCGGGCGCCTTGACGCGGAGCATCTTGAGCATCGCCACCACCAACGGCAGTTCGTAGATGTCGGCATCGCGCAGCCGCACCTGCCCCCGGCCAGCGAGCGAGTGGGTGCCGCCACGGGAGCCGCTTACCTCCACCGTGCTGAAGACGCGCCCCCGGTAGGGATGGGCGGTGGCGAGGGTATCGCCGGCGAGGCGTTCGAGGTCGGCATCGCCAAGCGACGCCGCCACGGCAAACCCGCCTGGGTCGCCCGCCGCGACGCTGCCATCGAGGAGGAGCGTGCCACCCGCAACGCGGGCCGACACCCGCCGCGGAGTGCCCTGCTCGCCTGCCCGGGCCGCCGTCGCGCCAAACCGCACACCGCTGGCATCCATGGTGAGCGGTCCCTGCACCGCCGTCAGTTGCATGCCCCGCCACATTGCGCTGTCGATCGCCATGTCGCCGAACGTCTGCCAGGAGTTTCGGTCGGACTGGCCTCGCAGGCGGATGCCGCCGTGCACGTGCTCCAGGGGCGTGCCGACGTCGAGCGAGCCCTGTTCCACGTCGAGCTGCATGTCCCACGATGCGGCGGGCGATCCGGCCGTGGAATGGATGTCGAGCGAGCCGGCGAGGGAGAGCAGGCCACGGAGGTTGACCGCGGAGATGGCCTGCTGGAGCCCCACCGGCAGGGCCTGCAACACATCATGATCGGCGCGGAATCGATCCGCCGAAAGCTGCTCGAACGACACATGCCAGCCGCCGCCGGGCACAAACCGGCAGACGCCCCCGGCGGTGACGGTCGTGCGGTCATGCGTGCCGCGCACCTGCTCAAACGTGAGCAGCCCGTCCTTCCAGTGCAACTGCCCGCGGAGTCGTTCCAGACGGTAGGGAAACCAGGCAGGTTCGATCGACACGGTGTCGCCCTGAGGCGTGGCCTCGATCTCCACCTCGGTCCGCCGTGCCTTCACATGGTGCCGCACGGTCGCGGAAAACTC
>CAYSPN010000670.1:0-1592 GCA_964432895.1 uncultured Candidatus Kuenenia sp. | reverse complement strand
ACGCTCTACTCGATGCTGTTTGCCACGCCCATCGCCATCCTGGCGGCGATCTTTGCCAGCCAATTCATGCATCCCAGGTGGAAGGCCCGCATCAAGCCCACGATCGAGATGATGGCCAGCCTGCCGAGCGTGGTGCTTGGCTTCGTGGCCGGCCTCATTTTTGCTCCGATCATCGAACGGTCGTTGATGACGGTGCTGGCAGGATTTTTTGGCGTGCCGCTGACGCTGCTCACGGGAGCATTTTTCTGGCAGCTGCTGCCGGCGGGCTGGCGGAGCCGCTATGGCGCCTGGCGGTTTCCGCTCATTGCTGCTGTCGCTATTCCGGCGGGCGCTGCGGTGGCAGTCGCGGCCGCGGCGCCCATGGAACGCCTGCTGTTCAACGGTGACGTCGCCGCGTGGCTGGACGGACGTGGTGGCAGCGGCTTCGGCGGTTGGGTGCTTGCCCTGCTGCCGCTGGCCGGTGTGTTGTCGGCGATGCTGGTCGGCCGGTTCGTCAACCCGTGGCTGCGGCGGAACAGTCGGGGGTGGTCGCAGCAGCAGGCGGCGATCACGTCGCTGGGCACCTTTGCGGTGGGAATCGCCCTGGCACTCGCCCTGGCCATCGCCGCTGCGTCGTTTCTCGATGCGGTGCGGCTCGACACTCGCGGCGGGCTCTTCGGCACCTACGTGCAACGCAATGCCCTCATCGTCGCCATTGGGATGAGCTTCGCCATCATTCCGCTGATCTTCACGATCGCCGACGACGCGCTGTCGAGCGTGCCCGATCATCTTCGCAGCGCCTCGCTCGGCGCAGGCGCCACCCCCTGGCAGACGGCGATCCGCGTGATCGTGCCGGCCGCCGCGAGCGGCCTCTTCTCGGCCGTGATGATCGGTCTGGGGCGTGCCGTCGGCGAGACAATGATCGTGCTGATGGCGGCGGGCAACACTCCGCTGATGGGCTGGAACCTCTTCAACGGTTTCCAGACGCTCTCCGCCGCGATCGCTACCGAGCTTCCCGAGGCCGCCCGGGGCAGCGCCCACTACCGCGTGCTCTTCCTGGCGGCGCTCACGCTCTTCGGCATGACCTTCGTGGTCAACACGGCTGCTGAGATCGTTCGGCAGCGGTTCCGCAGGAGGTCCCATGAACTCTGACAAACAGCGGCCCCGACGGATGAGGTCGACGTATTCGAGCCTCACGGCCCATGGAGAGCCCTGGGTCTGGCTGACCGGCGGAGCTCTCGCGCTGGCGATCATGATGATCACGGGTCTGCTCGCGTTCATCGCGTTTCGCGGCGCGAGCACGTTCTGGCCGGTGCCGCTCGAACTCGTGGAGTTGGCCGACGGTGGACGGGCACTCGGCGAGGTGACTGAACAAGAGGCGGCCCAGACCGCCACGGCAAAGGCCACGGGCCACGGGAGCCGCAGGCTGGTGCGGACCGCCAACTTCGAAGTCTCGGGCCACCACTATCAATGGTTCGACGACACGGCGATCGCGCGGGTGAGCCGGCCGGAGTGGGCCACGGTCGTGGAGCGGTTGGAGGGGGGGCGGTTCCATGGCTTTCCGTTGCGATTGCTGCACGGCGAGGAGGTCGTCGCCGCGGGGCCGGAGGAGA
>CAYSPN010000669.1:0-2341 GCA_964432895.1 uncultured Candidatus Kuenenia sp. | reverse complement strand
AGGTCGTCGGGGAGGTGCACACCGCGGTCGGGGTGCTCGATCATCCACATGCAGGCGGCCACGACGGAGATCGCGACCTGCATCGTAGTGGCGTTCTGATGGGGGACCAGCCGCCGCGACTCCTCGATCGAGAGGTCGGTGCCGCACCACCACGAGTGGAGCGGATGGCCCATGACGAGCGCGCCGAGGGCGTCGGAGCCGCTGGTGATCTCGTCGGTCATGATCCGGATCCGCGACTGGAGGCGGTAGTCGTTGCCACGGAGCTCCCAGAGGCTCGCGATCGCCGCGTCGCAGGGGCAGTAGGCGTAGTGCACCGTGGGACGGTAGATCGTCTTTCCGCCGGCGTCGCGGACCGACAGCCTTTCGGTGATGCTGTAGGCCTCACCGTGGCGGACGACCATGCCCACGATCGTGGATCCAGGCACCCAGCTCACCACCGACGTGTTCATCCCCATGCGGGCCAGGCAGATCTGGCTCTGCGGGCCGTCGGCATGCTGGTAGGCGAACGGGGGCAGTTCCTTCTCGTGCGTGCCCCAGCCCATTTCGGCGGTCGTTGTGCCCTCCTCGCGGAAGCCCTCCACGCTCCAGGTGTTGACGAACTCGTCCACCTCCTTCGGGCGGTTGGTGATCTGCGTGTCGCGCTCGCTGCAGTGGATCACCTTCACGCCCAGCTCATGGGCGAGGTGGTTGAAGGCCCGGCTCTTCGCATGCTGGGCGATCCGCTCCGCCTGCTCGCCGGAAAACTTCTTCTCCTCGAGGCACTTGGCGGCGATGTCGAGCAGCGCGTGCTTGGTGAAGTGGCTGATGAGGCCCGGGTTGGCGCCGTGCTCGAGGACGGCCGTCGGGCCGGGGGAGGTCCAGCCGGCGATCTGCTTCCGGAGGTTCATGTGCCGCCAGTAGAGCGTGAGGTGCGTGGGGTGAGCGCCCTTCGCATGCTCGTAGGGATCCCAGAGCTCGACCGACGTGTTGAGATAGAGCACGCCGTGGTCGTGGCACCACTGCACGATCTCACAGCAGTCGATGTTCCAGGCGAGGTCGATGAGCAGGTCGCCCGCGGAGAGATGCTTGCCGAGCAGGTCGCCGAGATTCTCTGGCGTCACCTTGTCGCGGACGAACGTGACGCCCTTGTCGGTCCACTGCCGCAGCGCAGCCTCGTTGGGCTCGAAGTCGAGGATCGTGATGCTGCGTGGATCAACCTTGATGTGATCGAGGAGCACCGGCAGCGTGCAGCGGGCAACGGCACCGAAGCCGACGAAGAGAATGCGTTTGTTGAAGGCGAGCATCGTGGGAGGCGGGAATCCAGGGGCAGGGACGGGCTGACCGGGCGTGGAATCGGGAACGGCTCCCGAGCCCCGGTGTGATTCCGAACCGATCCATTACGCGGTCCGGGCCGGAAAGTTCGGCAGTATAATCCCTTTCTACCCATGAACCACCTCACGCACTTCGCCCTGCTCGGACTCGCCGGTGCAGCCGGCACGCTGCTCCGCGCCGGCTGCACGACCCTCGCCACGCGGCTCTTTGGCGTCGGTTTCCCGTGGGGCACGCTCGCCATGAACGTGCTGGGGTCACTCGTGTTTGGGCTGATCGTGGGGCTGGCCCGGACCCGTGACGCGGTTGGCGTCGCCACCGAGACGATCCTGCTAGTCGGCTTGCTGGGAGGGTTTACGACCTTTTCCAGCTACGCATTCCAGTCGGTGGAGCTGCTGGAAGGAGGTCGCCCGTTCACGGCGGCCGCGTATGTAATCGGCACGAACGTCGCCGCCCTCGCCGCCGTCTGGGCAGGCCTACGGATCGCCGGCGGCCAGTGACGGCCGGGAAGAAAAATCGGGGCGGAGAGATTCGAACTCTCGACCTCCTGGTCCCAAACCAGGCGCGCTGCCAACTGCGCTACGCCCCGATGGCAGGCCCGCACAAGGGCGGGCCCGCGGAGGAGAGTCTACCGCATCGGCGCCGAGAGTCACTCCGCCAAATGCTCGAAAAGCCGTTGGAATTCGTCGAGGTTCGCAAACGGGATCACGATTCGGCCGGCCCCCTTGCCGTTGGCGTGCACCACCACCTTCACGCCGAGCGCCCGCCGCAGGTCGTTTTCCACGGCCACGGTCTGGCTCGAACGCTTCGTGGCCGGGCGTCCCGGCTTCCGCTTCACCGCTGTGCCGGCGGCTGTGCTGGAGCCTCCGCTGGTGGACTGCCCGCCGCCCTCGTCGCCCAGCCCGTCCTCGTCGGCCATGTCGTCAGCCCGGAGGATCTCGGCGACTTCCGCTTCGATCGCACGGACCGAAAGCCCGTCCGACGCGATCCGATCAGCCAGCCGTGCCTGCTCCTCCTCGTCGCCGAGCGGCAG
>CAYSPN010000668.1:0-3000 GCA_964432895.1 uncultured Candidatus Kuenenia sp. | reverse complement strand
CGATAGGCCTCGAGCACCGACCGCGACCGCACGGCCAGCATCCGCCGCACTTCTCGTCGCTGCCCCTTCACGCGGGCGATCTTCATCGAGTCGTAGGCCGTCGTCTGGTGCCGCATCCACGCGATCACCGCCGCCTCCGCCCGCCGCTCGATCGGGATTCGCTTCGTGCGGGCCACGGTGCCGCTTCCCACCGGCGTCGCATGAGCCGCCACGAGCCGTGCCAGCCGCCGCGACAGTGCCGCATGTGTCTGGTGGAACTGCAGAAACTCCGCGACCGCACCCTGAAAATCCTCGACATACTCCTCCTGGACCTTCTCACGCCGCTTGGCCGCCGACTCCTGCTTCTTGGCGTAGGCGTCTGTGGCCCGCTCGGCATCGAGTTCCTTTCGGATGCGATCCACGGTGCCGGCCGGCGCCCACACTCCCCGCGAAAACATCCGGCGGCCGACCTTCTCCTGCACCACATAGTGGTCGCCGGCCGCCTTCACCCGCCGGGTCAGCCCCGCGTCGCCGGGTGGCAGCAGCACCCAGTCGGCGGGCACGGGCTTCACCGCGCCTGCAGCGGTGCGGACCGTGCGGGGCGAGGGGCCTGGCATAAAGGTGGGACTGGGCATGGTTCACATCCTTGCTGAGACCGCCCACAGGCGGCGCCACGCTGCCAAAAGTAGAAAATCCCCGGCGAAATGGAAGTCCAGTTTCAGCCCGATGCTCTGGGCAACCGGCCAAGAACGTCGTGCGGAATGGCAGCCCGACGGCTCCGCCACACCATTCCCTACACCCCGGCTGGTGCCGCAACTCGCTTCACGACCACGGCCGTCAGGTCATCGCCTTGCCGGGTGCCGGCGGCGAAATCGACGACCGCACGATGCAGGAGGTCGATGAACTCGGCCGCCGGGAGGGCATGATGCCGGCGCATGATCTCGCGCACGCGTTCCTCGCCAAACTGCTCGCCGTCGGCCCGACTCCACTCGAAGAATCCATCCGTGAGCAGCACGAGCAGGTCACCCTCGGCCAGATGAATATCGGTCGACTCATCGTAGGTTGCTTCGGGCACGAGGGCGAGCGGCAGCCCCTGTGCGGCATACTCACGCACCAGTCCAGTCGCGGCCTCGTAGACGAAAATCGGTGCCTGCGCCGCACTCACGTAGTGCACAGTGCCCTGCGACGGGTCGAGCAGGCCGCAGAAGAGCGTCACGAAACGCCCGTCGGGCAGATCGAGGCAGAGCAGCGAGTGGACGCTCGACACGACACCTGGCAACGACGACGACTGATGCACGAGGGCCCGGAGCAGCGCCCGCGTTTCGGCGACGACCAGCGCCGGACCGATCCCATGGCCGGTGGCGTCGGCGATCGCCAGTGCGAAGCGACCGTCGGGGAGGGAAAAAAAGTCGTAGAAGTCGCCGCCGGTCTCGTCGGCCGGCTGATTCCAGCCCGCGATGTCGAACCCCAGCACGCTCGGCTGCTCCCGCGGCAGCAGTCCCTGTTGGATGCTGCGGGCGATGCTGAGGTCCCGCTCGATCCGCTGCTTCTCGGCGAAGTGATGCAGCAGCGACTGCCGTTGGATCGCCACCCCCGCCTGACCTCCGAGGAAGCCCGCGACCTCCTCGTCGCGTGCGTCGAATGCGCCCGACCGCTTGTTGAGCAGTTGCAACACGCCCACCGTCTGGTCGTCGTGATCGGCCAACCGCACGGCCAGCATGCTCCGGGTGCGAAACCCACTGAGGCGGTCGAAGTCGGGGTTGAACCGTTGATCGGCATACGCGTCGGGCAGGTTGACGCTGTGCCCGGTGCGGGCCACCTCACCGGCGATGCCCCGGCTGACCGGAAACCGAATCTCGTTGATCGGTGAGTCCGCGATGCCCGTCGCCAGCCTGCTACACAGTTCGCCGGCAGCCCGGTCGTAGAGGTAGACGGTCGCCCGCTCGCAATCGAGCACCGACGTCGCCGCAACCGCGATCGTCTCAAGCAGGGCATCCAGATCGACCGTCGCCCCCAGGTGGCGGGCCACGTCGAGCAGCCGCTCGAGATCGGTGATCCGCGACCGGGATGGCAGGCCCGATTCGGTGTCGTTCATGGGTGTGGTGTCACCTTTCGTCACTGCGCAACAAATGATAGTAGCCGCAAAAACCAATCCCGGTAGGCCCGGAGAATGGTGCCAGGCACCAAATCTGGAGAAGATGGGACGCGTTGTGATCCCTGTGGCCGAAGGCCTCGGGGGAGTGTGGGGCGAATCGACGCTGGTCACGCACGGCCGCCGGATCACGAACATCGCCCGCTACGGGGCAAAGGCTCTCGCACTCGTGGCGACGAGCGACGACCACGGACGCACCTGGACGCCGTCGCAGCCGAGTAACCTACCGATGACGACGAGCAAGCCCTACGCGGCCGGCTCTCGAGCGGCGAGCCGTATTTGATCTGCACGACCACTGCGGACAGCGGCAGCAAGCGCACCCCGCTGACGATCGCCCTCGGGCCGCCAGGCGAGAGCACCTTTTCGCGGGTATTGGTGATTCGCCGCAGCGAGCACGACGGCGAGGTGGAGTCGCATCCCACGGCGCAGCTTTCGTATCCATATGCGATCGAGCACGACGGCCAACTCTATGTGGGCTACTCGAACTCCGGTGGCGGCGTGGGCCGCGTCGGAGAGAAGCGGCAACTCTGGAACAACAACAGCGGCGAAGTGGCAGTGATTCCCATTGCGGCCCTGCGAGCCGACTGAGCAGACTGGGATCATGAACCAGAGCACTGACTCCACGGCCAACGCTGACTCCACGGCCAACGCTGGCGCCACGGCCAGCGCTGGCGGTCGTCTGGTCCCGCCGCACGCCACGAGACAGAGAACCGCGACGCGTTCCAAATTCGCCTTGACGAGAGTATGTACGGGCGTATACTTTTTCGAAGCTGGTGCGGTCAACACGCGACCCCTGAAACATTCGACCGTAGAGACATTCATGATCTCCATTCCGCTCGACAAGATGTCGCTCGCCGAAAAACTCGATG
>CAYSPN010000667.1:0-1811 GCA_964432895.1 uncultured Candidatus Kuenenia sp. | reverse complement strand
TCGTTGAACGTGCTGGCCACCTCCGCCACGAAAATCGTGTAGCCGGAGTAGTGGTAGGGCTGGGCCTCGGCTGAATACCGCGTGTGCATCGAGTGGCCCGCCTCGTGAGCCAACGTGAAGACGTGCTCGATCGCCTCCTCCTGGAAGTTCATCAGGATGTAGGGATCGGAGTCGTAGGTGCCCGAGCTGAAGGCCCCCGACTGCTTGCCGGCGTTGGGATACCGGTCGCACCAGCGTCCGAGCAACCCTCGTTCCAATCGCGTGCTGTAATCAGCCCCGAGCGGCGCAAGCGACTCGATAACCACCCGCACCGCGTCGTTCCACGTGTGCCGCTTTTCGAGTTCCGGCACGAGCGGCACGTAGCAGTCGTAGTGATGGATCTCGTCGAGCCCGAGGATCCGCTTCCGCAGGTCGTAATAGCGGTGGACAGCCGGCAGGTGCGAGTGAACCGCCGCGATGAGCTGATCGTAGACGGCGATCGGCACGTTGTCGGCGAAGAGCGCCGCCTCAACGGCACTCGGATACCGACGTACCTTCGCAGAATAGGCATCACGTTCGTTGGAGCCGGAGAGCGTGGCGGCCAGCGTGTTGGCGTGGGCCTCATACTGGGCGTAATACTGGTGGAAGGCCGTCCGTCGCACGTCGCGAGATCTGTCATGCAGAAGGGTCACGAACGTTGCGTTCGATAATTCCACCTGCTCGCCTGCGCCGGTGGTTACGCTGCCGAACTTCATGTCGGCGTCGGTGAGCTGACGAAAAACCTTCCCGGCCGTGCCGGCGAAGCTCCCCTGCATCGCCAGCAGTTTCTCTTCGGGCTCCGAGAGCACGTGCGGCCGGGTCCGGGTGAGCCGTTCGAGCAGCAACTGGTAGGGAGCGAGCACCGGCAGTTTCGTCCACGCGGCGAGCGTGGCGGGCGGGATCGCCATGATCTCAGGACGGATGAAGCTGGCCTTCTCACCCGCCAGCGTGGCGACGTGCTGGAACCGACCCGTCATCCGCTGCGGATCGGCCGCCGCCTGATCCTCGCTGGCCCGCAGGTGCGCATAGGTACCGAGTCGATCCCCCTCGCGGTCGACGGCGAGGTCGTACTCGAGGCACTCTGCGAGCCGCTCGGCCGACGAGCCGAGTGTGCCGGCAAAGGCCGCGAACCCAGGAATACGTTTTTCCCATTCGGCCAGCGCCGCATCCCACTGGGCGTCGGACGAAAACAGGCTGTCCAGGTCCCACGTATCCCCGACGGCCACATCGCCCCGCGCCGG
The DNA here is from genome assembly GCA_964432895.1 of uncultured Candidatus Kuenenia sp. Classification (GTDB taxonomy): domain Bacteria; phylum Planctomycetota; class Planctomycetia; order Pirellulales; family UBA1268; genus CAMCQY01. The sequence goes on along the minus strand of CAYSPN010000667.1, from coordinate 552 downwards.
CAGCCTCTTCACTCCACCCACGTCAGACATGCTTGGTCTCCTTCATTGATGATCGCAAAACATACCACGTGGCGCGGGGGCCGTTGATATCGACGGTTCGGTGCTGCCCACGCCCCGTCGCCGGACGTTCGCTACGGCCATCCATGGCCTTCGCTCACTCGATGCTGACTGCGCTCCGGCATCCTGCCTGCGCTGGTCAGCAACGCCGGCTCTCGGGACATGGGCAGCCCCTTACGGATTCCGCAAGACGAATGAAGTCTCATCGCCAGAACCGGAGGCACGCGGGATAGCGGATTTAGCAATCTGCAAACTTAATACTACAAGAGGATCGCCCTCTGTCCCGATCAGAAGATCCCGCGAGGGGTTGCCCCTTTCGTGGAGCCGGCCTTGCTGGCAAGCGGAGCCATGGATGGCCTTAGCCAACGTCCGGCGACGGGGCGTGGGCAGCACCGAACCGTCGATATCAACGGCCCCCGCGCCACGTGGTATGTTTTGCGATCATCAATGAAGGAGACCAAGCATGTCTGACGTGGGTGGAGTGAAGAGGCTGCC
>CAYSPN010000666.1:0-4180 GCA_964432895.1 uncultured Candidatus Kuenenia sp. | reverse complement strand
ATCATACTCCCGACCCGAGGATCGTCTGGCCCCGGGCTTCGTCATCCCAGTCGCACCGCCCAGCCGTCTCCCACCGCCTCCAGCCGCAGGCGTCCGGAGAGCGTTGTGCCGGCGAGTGTGAGCACGATCACCGTGGCCGTGGCCATGTCGTCGGCATCGCAGGAGAGCAGGTCGTAGCCGCCGGCATCGACACGCCGGGCAAAGCCACGGCCGCCCGACACTTCTCCCTCCAGTCGATCGAGCCAGACCAGCCGGTGCGGTGGCAGTTCGACCGCCGCCACGGTGGCGTCGTCGGCCTTCGGCAGCGTCATGAGCCGCCAGGTGCGGCAGGCGACACCCGCCTCGAGCAACAGATCAAAATGCCGCCCGGCGGGGTCGTCGGGGGCGCCGACGTGTTCAAGAACTGCAAATCGTGGCATGAGGTGCGATCAATAATCCTCGCTCGAGCCGGTGCTGCCCGCGCCGGCCACGGAGAGCGGCTTCGGCTTGTGGCGGACCGCGCGGCGGGCATTTTCATCGCGGAGCCGCTCGACCGCAGCCTCCAGACTCATCGCCCCCACGTCGCCGTCGATCCGGTCGCGGAGGCTCACCGTGCCGGCCGCCTCGTCCCGCGGGCCGCAGACGATCATCACCGGAATCATGTCGAGCTGGGCCGTCCGTACCTTCGCGCCGAGTTTTTCCGCTGCCAGATCGATGCCGACGCGGAGCCCCGCGGCCTCAAATCGCGCCTGCACCTGCTTCGCATAGGCCTCGCTCTTTTCGCTGACCGGCAGCACGCGGACCTGCTCGGGTGCCAGCCAGAGGGGAAACGCCCCCGCGAAGTGCTCGATCAGCACGCCCACGAACCGCTCCATGCTGCCCAGCGGCGCGCGGTGGATCATCACCGGCTGATGCTTCGCGTTGTCGGCGCCGATGTATTCGAGGTCAAACCGCTCGGCGCTCGGCAGGTTGTAGTCGAGCTGCACGGTGCCCAGCTGCCACTCGCGGCCGAGCGAGTCGTGGACGACGAAGTCGATCTTCGGCCCGTAGAAGGCCGCCTCGCCCGGTTCGGGCTCGCAGCCCGGCAGGTTCATGCGGCGGGCGACCCGCTCAATCGCCGCCTCGGCCTCATCCCACCGTTCCGGCGGGCCGACATACTTGTCGCTCTTCGGGTCACGGAAGCCGAGCCGCACGCGGAAGTTGTCGAAGGCGAGGCTCTCGAGCACCTTCAGCGTGAAGTCGATGCAGCCCTCGACTTCCTGCTCCACCTGCTCGTGGGTGCAGAAGATGTGGGCGTCGTCCTGAGTAAAGCCGCGGACCCGCGTCATGCCGCCGAGCTCGCCCGACTGCTCGTAGCGGTAGACGGTGCCAAACTCCGCCAGGCGGAGCGGCAGCTCCTTGTAGCTCCGGGGGCGGGCCTTGTAGATCATCGTGTGGTGCGGGCAGTTCATCGGTTTGAGCAGATACTGCTCGTCGTCACTCATCACGATCGGCTTGAACTGGCTGTCGGCGTAGTAGGGATAGTGACCGGAGATCTTGTAGAGATCGACCTTGCCGATGTGCGGCGTGTAGACCGGCTGGTAGCCCCGCGCCGCCAGTTCGTCGCGGACGAACGATTCGAGCACACCGCGGAGCACGGCACCCTTCGGCATCCAGAGCACGAGTCCGGAGCCGACCAAGGGGCTCGTGGTAAAGAGATCGAGCTGCTTGCCGAGCACCCGATGATCTCGCTTGCGGGCTTCTTCCAGCGCCGCCAGATGCGCGTCGAGATCCGCCTGCGTGAACCAGGCGGTGCCGTAGAGCCGCTGGAGCTGGGCGTTGTTGGCGTCGCCCTTCCAGTAGGCGCCGGCGATGTTCGTGAGCTTGAAGGCGCCGATGCAGCCGGGGCTCGTCACGTGGGGGCCGCGGCAGAGGTCGACGAATTCCCCCTGCCGATAAAACGACAGGGTCGGGTGGGCGGCGAGGCCGGTCTCGATGTGCTCCACTTTCAGCGGCTGCTTGAGATCACGGACGATCTCCACAGCCTTCTCGCGAGGCACCTCGACCCGCTCAAAGGCCTCGTCGGCCTCGATGATCTTCTTCATCTCGGCCTCGATCAGAGGCAGGTCGTCATCGGTGATCGGCCGGCCGGCCCGCATGTCATAGTAAAAACCTTCGCCGACGGTGGGGCCGAAGGCCAGCTCGACGTCAGGAAAAAGTCGCGTCACCGCGCGGGCCATGATGTGGGCGGCCGAGTGCCGCATCACGGGCAGCGCCCGCGGATCGCCGGCGGGAAGCCATTCGACCGCGGCCTCGCCCGTGGCGGGCAGGGGCGCGTCGAGCCCCACGGCCTGGCCGTTCAGAAGGGCGGCGATGGGCCGCTTTTTTCGGGGCCCCGTCTTGATTGCCTCTGGGATGACATCGCCCACGCGGGCGGCCTGGGGGAAATCGTTGACGACGCCATCGGCAAAACGAACGGTGGGCATGATATGGAAGAACCGCGGATGGGATGGAATCGGGGCAGCCGGTTTCAGCCGGGGAAAACCAGAGTATCGACGGCGCGACGGCCATGAGGCAAGGCCGTTCCCGGCCGGGGTGCGGCGGCCATCCGTACCGGCATCACTGCGGCACCTCCACGACGAAGATCTGGTTGTGCACGGCGGCCGCTGGGCCGCCAGGCTGCGTGCTCCCGCGTGCCACGCTCCGCATGAAGGCGATCCGCCTGCCGTCGGCGGAGAAGACGCAGGCTTCCGGCCGCGGCATAGCTGCGATCGTTCGGTCGGTGAGCCGCGTGCTCGCGCCGCTCGCCACCTCGACTACAAAGACGCTCGAGTCAGCGACATACGCGATCCGCCGGCCGTCGGGACTCCAACTGAAGCTGCTCGCCACGCTCCACGCGTCGTGCGTCACCTGGACCGGCTGGCCGCCATTCGGGCTCACCGTGAAGAGCTGCACGATGCCGAGATCGTCGCGCATCAGAAACGCGATCCGCGAACCGTCGGGACTCGACCGCAGCCAGTGCCGCGGCCCGTCAATCCCCGGATAGCTGCGGTCCGCGGTGAATGTGAGCCGTCGCTGGGTCACGCCGCGGGGTGGCGACGGCCGGAAAGTGGCCGTGCCCGCGAGGGGCTTTTCACCTTCCATCATGCATGCCGCCGGATCGTCTGGCAGATCGCACACGAAGACTTCGCTGACTGTCCGCAGCCCGCCGGACACGGCGTTATGCACGACGACATGCCCCTGAAACGCCAACGCATACCGCTGCCGCGTGCCGTCGGGCCGCAGGTAACCCTGCGTGCCGATCCACGCCTCCTCGAATGCTTTGCAGATCTCGTCGCTGCCTGGAGTCGGATCATCTGTCAGCCGCGTGACGAGCACGGTGAACGCCGCGCCGTCGTGATTGCGCTCATGCGTCCGCGGCACCTGCACCGGCCTGCCACACACGCTCACGCCGATGCCACGGAGGTTTTTCTCGCGTGGCACATCCGATGCCACACCGGCGGCGGGCGGCGCATCCAACACCGCGTCCTCGTAGGTAAAACTCACGAACCGTCCATCGGGGCTGTAGAGATGCACGTGGCTGCCGCCGCGGAGCGCACCGGCCGTGAATGGCGGCACGAGGTCGCGGGCATCGAGCGGTTCGATCGTGCCGGGCTGCGACGCTCGCACGACCACGCCCTGCCGCCGCGCCGGGCCATACTGCCAGGCGGCCGTGGGATGTTCGGGGCCCACAATAAAAACCACGCAGTCGTCCACGGGGCTCGCCGTCACGACACCGCAGCAGGCACCGTTTCGCGACTCATACAGAAGCTCGATCCGCCCCGAGTCGACCTCCACTCGTTCGATCCGTGTGCCGTCGAAGACGGAGCCGTCGGGAGTCGACCGAGTGTCGTAGACGATCCACCGCGAGTCGGGCGACCAGACGCCTGCGTTCGTGAGCATGTGGCCGTGGGCGGCACAGGTGACCTGTCGTTCGTGCATCGGTGCGAATCCTTGGCGTAGCGCGTTCCTAGGCCCGCGCGGCCGGCGAACGTCTGCACAGCCTGCGGGAAGACCGGGCGTCAGGGAAACGAGCTGCGTCCCAGTAGTGTTCGGCACGATACGTGCTGTTCGCTCGTGGCGGCAAGTTTTTAACTTGTCCGGGGGGTGATTAGGCCGGTGCTGTCGGGCCGCATTGGTTCGCCGGCTGCGGCATGCTCGTCGCCGGCGGATTCTGCTACGG
>CAYSPN010000665.1:0-3728 GCA_964432895.1 uncultured Candidatus Kuenenia sp. | reverse complement strand
CCGGCATCGAGCAGGTGCGTGGCAAAACTGTGTCGCAGCGTGTGCGGACTCGCCCGACGGGAGAGCCCCGCAACAGCCAGGTGTTTCTCCAGCAGTCTGGCCACACCGCGCACCGAGAGCCTGCCGCCGAATCGGTTGGTGAACAGGGGCCGCACGGCCCCTCGGGGCGGCGCGATCGCCGGCCTTGGGCGGGCCGCGAGCCATGCCTGCAGGGCGGTTTGCGCGTGCGAGCCGACCATCCCCAACCGTTCGCGTCGGCCCTTACCGCGGACGCGAATGGTGCCTCCGCGGAGGTCCAGGTCGGCATCATCGAGGCCCACCAGTTCCCTGACGCGGACGCCTGACGAATACATGAGTTCGAGAATGGCCCGATCCCGCAGGCCGCCCGCGCGGGCTGGCTTGGGGGCGGCGAGAAGCCGGCCGATCTCCTCACCTGTCAGAAACTTCGGCAGCTTGCGCGACCGCTTGGGGCTGCGGAGCGGTTTGGCAGGATTGGCGGGCACCCAGCCCTCCCGCTGGCCGAAGGCGTAGAAGCTCCGTGTGCTGGCTAATTTGCGGGCCACACTGGAGGCGGCATAGCCGGCGGCATGAAGGCCGGCGGCGAATCGACGCAGGATCACGCTGGAAGCCTCTCCTGGGGTCCGGCAGCCAGCCGAGCGGAGGAATTCCTCCAGTTGCCGGAGGTCCTCGCGATAGCTCTTGAGCGTCAGCGGCGACGCCCCACGCTCGGCTGCCAGAAACCGTAAAAACCGCTCAATCGCAGCCGAGAAGCCATCTCCCGCTGCCGACGAGTGCGTTGCCATCGGAAAGGCTCAGGCGGACAGACTCAGGCCGGACGGTCGGCGCGGGGCACGAATCGGTGGCGGCGGCTCTGGGACGTGCTCCCACGGACCTTCTGCCCCAGCATTGCCGCGTCGTACCAGGAAAAACTCAGTTCCGGATTCGACGCATACTTGGCGAGCGTCCGCAGGGTCTCCTCCCGACTGTCGTCGTCGTAGAGGAAAACGTAGCGTTCGCCCCCCTTGACGAGCGCGATGACGTTGATGTCCCGGGAAGCCATGCGCCGCATCCTGCAGGCCGAGCGGCCGCACCCACGGCCCACCTGAGTTCGTATCGGCAGGCGATGCGAGGCCCGTCCAGCCTTCCCGCAGCGACCCGCCCGGTCGCCGTGATTCGGCCATCTCCCCTCAAACCCCCGGCGGCCTCCCTGGTGCCCAGACCGTTCAACCGCGCCGCTAAAACAGGTCGGCGAAGCCACGGAGGGCGACCGGTTCCCGTGACGAGAACGGTTCGCCGTGGAGCGTGCCGATCGTGGCGCCCCACCAGCGGGAAGCCGCCTCGACCCGGTCGAGCACCGTGGGCTTGGGGGCGGTCTGGTCAAACTGGCTGGCGTAGCAATCCAGGCTGGCCCGCTTGGTCTCCCAGGTCGTCGTGGTGTCGACGACGAAGGCCGGCTGTCTGACGAGCTTCAGATGCACGCTCCAGTAGTAGTAGATCCGTTCCGGATGCCATGGGTCGCCGGGCAGGTCGCACTTGGTGAGCTTGGCCCAGAACCGCGCTGCCTCCACCAGTTTTGTCGCCGCGACATGATCGGGATGAGCATCGACCCAGTAGGGGGCGAAGAGCCACCGGGGACGCACGCGGCGGATCACTCCCGCCAGAGCCGCACGGGCGGCGAGCGTCGCCCGCAGCCGCCGGTTGGGCAGGCCGAGGTTCTCACGCCAGGGGAGCCTCAGCGCCGCGGTCGCGGCTGCCGTCTCACGAGCCCGCGTTTCCCGCGATCCTCGGGGCGTCGGTTCGCCATCGGTGAGATCGAGCACACCGACTTTCATCCCCTGCGCCTGCATGAGCGCGAGAGTGCCTCCCATGCCGAGCTCGGCATCGTCGGGGTGCGGTGCGATTGCGAGCACATCGAGCATACGCGGGGCCTTCACGGTGGACATCCATGGGCGACCGCTGATTGCCCGATCGGCCCTGCGACAGCATACTCTCCCGGATGCCGACGCACCCGCAAGACCGCTCTCCGCAGGAACAGCTCTTCGACCGCGTCTGTGCACACGCCCGGCAGGCCGCCGTGTTGGCGTCGGTAGAGTCGCTGCTGGGGTGGGACGAACAGACGATGATGCCGCCGAAGGCCGCGGCTCATCGGGCCGCCCAGGCCGAGGCCGTGGCGACTCTCGTCCATCGACAGCGGTGCGATCCAGCGTTCGGCGAGCAATTGGCCACGCTGGCGGCAGGTCCGTTGGCGCAGGAGGGATCCCCGCAGGTCCGCACGGCGATTCGCCTGCTCCGCAAAGACTTCGACAAACACGCCCGCGTGCCGGCCCGACTGGTGGGCGCGCTGGCCAAGACCTGCGTCGAGGCCCAGCAGGCGTGGGTGACCGCCCGGGCGGAATCGTCGTGGAGCACCTTGGAGCCGTGGCTCCGGCAGGTGTTCGATCTCAAGCGTGAACTGGCTGCCTGCCAGATGCCCGGTGCCGATCCCTACGACGCCCTGCTCGACGACTACGAGCCCGGGGGCCGTTGGGCGACGATCGCCGCGCAGTTCAGCGAGTTGCGGGCTGAGATCGTGCCGCTCGTGCAGGCGTGCGCAGCCGCGACGCGGCGTCCCAATGATGCGATCATGCGGCGACACTACCCCTTGGCCGACCAGCAGCGATTCGTTCGCGAGGTCGCCTCCCGGATCGGGTTCGATTTTCAACGCGGCCGTCTCGACACCACCGAGCATCCGTTCTGCTCAGGACTCGGGCCGGATGATTGCCGCATCACCACTCGCTGGGATGCACACTCGCTTCCGACCGCACTCTATGGCGTGCTGCACGAGGCCGGGCATGGACTCTACGAGCAGGGCCTGCCGACCGAATGGTATGGCCTGCCGCCGGGGGAAGCGGCATCGCTCGGCATCCACGAATCGCAGTCGCGGCTCTGGGAGAATCTCGTCGGCCGCTCGCCGGCGTTTTGGGAATGGTGTTTCCCGCTGGCGCAGATGGCGTTTCCGGAGGTGCTGGCCGATGCCACTGCGGCTCGCGTTCAGCAGTCGCTCATGGTCGTGCGGCCGTCGCTGATCCGCGTGGAGGCCGACGAGGTCACCTACAACCTCCACGTCATGATGCGGTTTGATCTGGAACGCGCCGTGGTGCACGGCGAACTGGCTGTCACGGATCTTCCGGAGGCATGGAACGAGCGGTTTGCCAGAGACTTCGGCTTTCGTCCACCATCAGATGCGGAAGGTGTGCTGCAGGACATCCACTGGAGCGCGGGCCTCATCGGCTACTTTCCCACCTATACGCTGGGAAATATTTTTGCTGCCCAATTGATGGCAGCGGCAGCCCGGCACCTGCCTGATCTGGAGAGCGACCTCGCCGCTGGCCGCTTTGGGGGACTGCTCTTCTGGCTGCGGCAGCATGTGCATGCCCACGGGCGGCAGCGTGAGTCGGCCGCGCTCGTGGAACAGGCCACCGGACAGCCGGTTTCTGCCCGCTGGCTGGTGGAAAGCCTCTGGCGCCGGTATGGCGGAGCCCACGGGCTCGTGTGAGAGACGGGCGGGCTGACTGGACCCCTTTTGAGCCTCTGGTCTGGCATCCGGTCTGGCCGTTGGGTTGGGCCTTTCGGCGACCAAGTGCTTTCCGGGCGTTCGGAACTCCACCTGGGCGATGGTAGACTTTCGAACAGCCGGAGACCACACTTTCCGGCGTCGGAATAACGCTCTGGCGGCTCGTTGGGTACAG
>CAYSPN010000664.1:0-2014 GCA_964432895.1 uncultured Candidatus Kuenenia sp. | reverse complement strand
AGGCGGCTGGCCGGCCACCGACGCGTCGAGCAGGTCCTGCACTTCGCCCTCTGGGTCGGGGTAGAGGCCGAACACCTGGCTGAGGTTGGCCCGGCAGGCCCGTGTGAGCAGCAGGCGGTCCTGCTTGGGCCCCGACATCGTTTCCTCGTGCGGGTGGATGTTGCCGGTGCCAAACCGCTCCAGCCGCACGCGGGCCATCACGCCCCGGCGGACGTGCCTGCGGCCATCAACCTCGAACTCCTGGTGATAGACGTAGAGGGCTGCCGCCGACTCCTGCATCAGCACGCCCTGCTCCCGCCACGTCCTCAGGAACTTCGCAGCCCGGGTGTAGCGGTTCGACTGCTCGTCGTCGCCCGGCTCTTCCCGGTTGCACTCAAGCCTCACCACGTTGGCCGGGTGCTGTTCGTAGAGCCGCTTCTGGAGCGACGCATCGATGACGTCGTAGGGAGGGGCGATGACCTGCGAGAGGGCGCCGACATGCTTGGGGTCGTAGCGGAGTCCGCGGAGAGGAGCGACAGAGGGCATGCGTGGGAGTGCGCCAGGGGGAGACAGCGGGCGGAACGGAAAAGCGTAGCACACGAAAAGGCAGCAGTCTTTGAGCGCGGGCCGTATTCCCTTGCTTGCGCTGCGGGCTTGGATGAGACGTCGCTGGCTTGGATGAGACGTCGCGGGCTTGGATGAGAAGGTGGTTCCCATGCAAGCCCGACGCGCGAGCGAGGGAATGCTTGATGTTTCCACGTGAAACGCCGGCACGGCCAACCGGCAGCGCATGAAAAAAGCGGGGGCGTCGCATCGCGACGCCCCCGCCCGTGTTGTGGCACCCACCGCGTCTGGAGGACGCGGTCGGCGGTCGAGGCAACCTTGGCTTTGCCTCCGACCGCTCAAGCCTGCGAAGGCCAGGGATGGCTTCGCAGGCGGTCAACTAGTACCGGTAGTATTCGGGCTTGAAGGGACCCTCGACCGGCACGTGCAGATACTCGGCCTGTGCAGGGGTGAGCTTCGTCAGCTTCACGCCCAGCTTGTCGAGGTGCAGGCGGGCCACTTCCTCGTCGAGTTTCTTCGGCAGCATGTGCACGCCGATGTCGTACTTGTCGGTGTCGGTCCAGAGCGCGATCTGAGCCAGCACCTGGTTGGTGAAGCTCGTGCTCATCACGAACGACGGGTGGCCGGTGGCACAGCCGAGGTTCACCAGCCGGCCTTCGGCCAGCACAATCACCGACTTGCCGCTCGGCAGCGTGTAGCGGTCGACCTGGGGCTTGATCTCGACCTTCTTCACGCCCTTCGTGTTCTCCAGCCAGGCGATGTCGATTTCGAGGTCGAAGTGCCCGATGTTGCAGATGATCGCGTCGTTGGGCATCTGCTGGATGTGCGACCCGAGGATGACGTCGCGGCAGCCGGTGGCCGTCACGAAGATCTGGCCACGGGAGGCGGCCTCCTCCATGGTCGTGACCTCGTAGCCTTCCATCGCAGCCTGCAGGGCGTTGATGGGGTCAACTTCGGTGACGATCACGCGGGCACCGAGTGCCTTCATGGAGTGGGCAGAGCCCTTGCCGACGTCGCCGTAGCCGCAGACCACCACCACCTTGCCGGCCACCATCACGTCGGTGGCCCGCTTGATGCCGTCGGCGAGGCTCTCGCGGCAGCCATAGAGATTGTCAAACTTGCTCTTCGTGCAGGAGTCGTTGATGTTGATCGCCGGGAGCTTGAGCTCGCCGTTTTCATGCATCTGATAGAGACGGTGCACGCCCGTAGTGGTCTCCTCGGAGAGGCCGCGGATACCGCCGATCAGTTCGGGATACTTGTTGTGTACCATCGAGGTGAGGTCGCCACCGTCGTCGAGGATCATGTTGAGCGGCTCGCCGTCCTTGAAGAACAGCGTCTGCTCGATGCACCAGTCGAACTCCTCGTTGGTCATGCCCTTCCAGGCGTAGACCGGGAAGCCGGCCTTGGCGATGGCGGCCGCGGCGTGGTCCTGAGTCGAGAAGATATTGCAACTGCTCCAGGTCACTTCCGC
>CAYSPN010000663.1:0-5809 GCA_964432895.1 uncultured Candidatus Kuenenia sp. | reverse complement strand
GGCGTGATGGCATGAATGGTCATGTGGAATCCCTTTCCTCGGTTTTCAGTCAGGCAATCAATCCGTGGCCAAGCCAGATGGCCAAGCCAGGTGGCCAAGACGCGATTGAATGGCTGGGTTGAACCGCTGGCAACCCTTGGCGGTCGCGAGGACTGGGCGGACAGCGACGACTTTGCTCGACTTGCGGCCAGGGCAATCTGCTTCAAGTGCCGCGGCTGCCGCCGGTTGCGGCCGAATACGAAAAATCCGCTTTTTCCGGGAAACAGAAGGGGGGATTTCGCGGTTCAGAGCCGCTGTGGAGGGGAATCCGGCAACAGACTACACTCCCGACTCGTTTCCCCAGCCCTTCAACGACAGGCTTTGGCCCATGGCTTCCAGCACCCTCCTCGCCACTCCGATGTCCCGACACGCCTCTGGCCGACAGCCGCTCTGCGGCCCCTGGCTGTCCCTGCGGAGGCGCTGGGTCGTCGCAGGAGGGCTGATAACGCTGGCTGCCTGCGTGACGCCCGCCTCGGGTCAATTGCCGGCCCAGCGGCTGGAACAGCTGGCCAACGAAGCCCTGCAGGCGACGGAAACCTTCCGTCCGGCAGGCGACGCGGCCCTGGAATCGGCGGCTGGAAGTCTGCGGCAGGCTCTCGTACCGCTCGACACGCTCCTCAACCGCAGCAAGAGCGGGTCGTCCTGGCGGACCTACCTCGACTGGCCGGCCCTGCAGACGCAGGCCGCCTCCGGTCTGGCCGCCGACCCCGTCACGCTGAGGCGACTGGAAGAACTCTTGAACGCCACCGAGACCGGACTCGATATGCCCGAGTTCGTGCGGGTGAGAAAAGCGGTGACCCGGTATGCCGAAGTGGCCGATGCTGCTCGTGGCAACGGCGCCAACCGCATGAGCCAGCGGCTCGGGTCGCTTGCGTCGTCACTGTTGTCGGCTTCCGCGACCGGCTCGGCCGAGAGCCTCGCGCCGGTGCCGCCGCTCCTGGAGCGGCTCGCGGAGGCAGGCCAGGCCCCGTCTGTCGTGGCCGCCGTCCGTGGCGCGAACTCGCGGCCGAATATCCTCCTCGAAGTGCACGAGAGCCTGCTCGCCAAAGCCGTGAATCGCCCTGTCGATCAGGTGATGCCGGTCGACGAGGTCGTGCTGGGCACGAGAGTGCGTGGGAGCGGCCACACCCGTGGCGACGTGCGACTCGACTTCGTGCCGTCGTCTGATCGAGCCGCATTCGATCTCGTGTTCGCCGCTACCAACGTCGCCAACACCCGTGGCTCGCAGGGGCCGGTGACCGTCAACAGCCGCGGTGTGACGAGTCTCGGGGCCCGGCGACGGTTCTTTCTCGACGAATACTCCGCTACGGCCTCTCCCGTGCAGGCGTCTGCCTCGACCGATACGACCGTCACCGGCATGGCAATCAACTCGCGGTTTGGGAAGCGTCTGATCAAGAAGATCGCCAGCCGCAAGATGGCCGAGACCATGCCGCAGGCCGAGGCCATCGCCGAGGGCCGGGCCCGGGATCGGCTCAGGAAACAGTTCCAGGAGCAGACTGAGCCGGCCCTCGCGCAGTTTCGCGACCAGTTTCAGGAAAAGGTCCGTGGCCCGCTGGAGAAACAGGGTCTCTATCCCGAAATGCTGCACATGAACACGACCGACACGACGCTGGCCATCACGGCCCGCAAGGCCACGGCCAGCCAACTCGCAGCGGCGAGCCTGCCGCCGGCCTCCGCCGCCGGTAATCTGATCTCGGCCCGCTTGCACGAGTCTGCGATCAACAACATGCTCGAGGAGAAGCTGGGCGGCCGTGTGATCACGCAGGCCGACGCCGATCGGATGGCCCGCGAAGGCAAAGCCAAGATGCCCGATTCGCTCGGCAGCGATCCCGATCAGAAACCATGGGCGATCACGTTCGCGAAGCACCGGCCTGTCACCGTGGCGGTCGATGACGGCCGCGTGAAGCTGATGGTGCGGGGCGACAAGTTCGTGTCGGGTGATCGCAGCTTCCCGGGCATGGACATCTGGGCCACCTACGCGATCGCGACATCCTCGCAGGGGATGCATCTCATTCGCGAGGGCGACGTGCAGATCTACCCGCCAGGATTCAAGCCGGGCGGCCGCGAGAAACTCTCGATGGCGGAGACGTCGCTGCGGCGGATCCTGCAGAAGCGGTTCGACAAGCTCTGGAAGCAGGTGATCGACATCCCCGATCTGCCGTTGCAGGGGGAGCTGGCATCGGCCGGCCCGCTGACCATGAAGCAACTGGTGGCACGGAAGGATGGCTGGGTGGTGGCCGGATGGCGTCGGCACGATGGCGGCAGCCGCTGCATGGAGCCGTCCTTCGACCGCTTTCCGGGCGAGACGATCATCCGCCGGGAGATCGTTCCCGGCACGTCGGTGCCCGCGGAGATCCTTTCCGGGAGCGCGGTGCCGTCCGACCTGCGGCTGGCGGTCGTGCGGTAAGAGGGGCCCCGTCATGAACGATGACCTCCTGCGGGCGATCGATCTGGCAATCGATGACCAGTGGGACGAGGCCCACGAGATCGCGCAGCGTTACGAGTCGGACTCCACTGCCCAGTGGATCCACGCTGTGCTGCACAAGATCGAGGGGGATCTTTCGAACAGCCGCTATTGGTATCGCCAGGCCGGCCGGCTCGACTGGGTGGATAAGGAGCCGCTCGACGAGTTGGGGGCCATCCGCGCGGTGATCACGGGCTGAAGACGGCCCAGAGTTGGTCCCTTGCTTGCGCGGCGGGCTTGAATGAAGAAACGCTCAGCGCTGCGGATTTGGATGACATCCCATTCCCATGCAAGCCCGACGCGCCAGCGAGGGAATCCATCGGCATCGGTCACTTCGGCACGACGGGCTCGAAGGGTCGGAGCCAGATCGAGCGGAACTGCACCGGGTTGCCATGGTCCTGCAGCGTGATCGGCAGCGCGTCGGCGTGGGCCTTGTAGACGGGCGGTTCGTGCCAATCCGTTCCTCCCTTGATCACGATGTCGGAATGGATCGCCACGCCGTTGTGGAGCACGCTCAACCGGCCGGGCTTCGCAAGCGAGCCGTCGGCATTGAACCGCGGACGCGTGAAGAGGATGTCGTAGGTCTGCCACTCGCCTGGCTTGCGGCAGGCATTCACCGCCGGCGGCTGTTGCTTGTAGAGGGCGCCGCACTGACCGTCGGGGTAGGTCATCGGTCCGTCGGTGCCGTCTTCGAACGAATCGAGCACCTGGATCTCGTACTGCCCCATCAGGAACACGCCCGAGTTGCCGCGTCCCTGTCCCTTGCCGGTGGCTGGTGATGGCAGCCTGAACTCGACGTGCAGTTGGCAATCGCCGAATCCCTGCTTGGTCTGGATGGGACCCTTGCCGACCGTGGCGACGCCATCGGCCACCGGCCACTTTTCTCCTCCCACCCAGGCATCGAGGCTCTTGCCATCGAACAGCACGATCGCGTCGGCAGGCACGGCGGCAGGTTGCGACGGTGCCGGCCCCGGATCGACGACCCGCGGCCGCGGCCACTCGATCGGCATCCGCCATTCACCGCTGGGGTGCTTCACGCCCCGCAACTGCTGGCGGCGCGAACGGATTGACTCCGTGATCGCCCGCGCCTTGGCCTCTGCGTCGCCGATCGGCAGGCCCGCAGCCACTCCCGGGCGAAGGTGCCCGGCCGCAAAGAGATAGGCATCGCGAAGCAGTTGCAGGCGGGCCGTCACCTCCGGCAGAAACGCCGCGAATGCCGCCGGCGTGTCGGCCTTGGCGGCGTCGGCATCGCCAAGGCCGGCCAGCACGGCCTGTGCCATCGCCCAGTATCCAGCATCATTGGGATGGACGGTGTCGGGGGCGAAGATGGTGGCCGGATCCTTGGCCCGCGCGGCGGCGAGCAGCTCCTTCATGGGACCATGCACGTCGATGACGACCCAGCCGTCCGCCCGCTTCGAGAGCAGCCACTTCGAGTAGGCGTCGAGTACCGCGTCGTAGTCGGTCGCACCGGCCGGGCCCGGCTTGTCGGGCCGCTTGTCGTAGACCGGCGGCGTGACGTGAATGATTTTCGCACCGGCCTTCTCGACGGTAGCGTGCAGCTTTTCCATGCCATCGCGGAACTTCGCAAACCGGCCCTCGTCGAGCGGCTGATAGATGCCGCAGTTCATGCCGTAGCAGGCGATGACAAGGTCGGGACGCGTGACGCGGAGCACGCGGTCGAGCCGCTCGGCCAGATCGGGACGGGGAAATTGACCGCCCGCGTGCCCATCCTCGGACAGTCCCGACACGGTCTCGCTCGACAGGCCGACGTCGATGAGCTCGGCCGTCATTCCCTGGGATTCCATCCATGCGTTGAGGATGGCGACCCACCGGCCGCCGTAGGTGATCGAGTCGCCGAGGACGACGATCCGCTTCGACTGTTCGACGAGCGAGCGGGCGGATGTGGCAGGCTCGGCACACACGCCCTGTTCGGGAAGCAGGCAGAGGGCTGCGGCCACGAGGCCGGCGGCGGTCACGGTACGGATCCACCGCACCGTGCATCCGGCACGGAGCGTTTGCATCGTGTTTGTCGTGTTCGTCATGCTCGTCATGTTCGTCATGGAACAATCTCCTGGGGCGATGGCGTTCCGGCGGCTTCCGGTGTCGGTCGGCTCTCACCGGTCTCGAATGTCATGGTGTCGTCATACTCGCGGCGTTCCCAGCCCACGATCTCGCCCGTCTTCTCGGGGTCGAGAACCGGGAAAACATACACCGGCGTGATCGTCACAGCGAATTCGGCCGGGGAAGCGTTGCCGGCGTCGCCGTTGCCCTCGGGTGCTTCCTTTCGTCGCACGTCAACCTCGATGTGGCCGTAATGCTTTCCACCCGCCTCCAGCACGTTGCCGTTCCAGTGCTCGGGCGCATGGTCGTGGGCGAGAAAGATCTGGCGGTCGTTGACCACGCCCTCCTGCGGCCCCCGCAGGCTGTCGCCGCCGATGCCGACGTCGTAATAGTGCACCCCTTCCACGATCGAGTGCTCGTACATCCCGTCGTGTCCTGAGAAGACGGCCCGCACGCCATGCTTCCGCAGCAGTGGCGCCAGGGCCTGGAGAGGCTGCCCAGAGTGCTCGTCCTGGCCCGGCCCCCTGCCGGGAGCCCGGCCGTGGGAGCCGGCCGAGAACGGCGCGTGATGAAGCTGCACGAACGTGATCGCCTGCCGTTGCTTGGCATCGGCCAGTTCACGTTCCAGCCAGGAGTATTGCTCGGAGCCCGGCGCGTAGTCGGGGATATGCATGGCCTTTGCACGGTCGAGCAGGTGGTTGGTGTCGCTGTCGGTGCCGTCGCTGCCGCCATTGGTCGAATCGAGCGTGAGGAGCGTGACAGGCCCGAAGTCGATGCGGTGGTAGCGGCCGACGTGCCTTTTGTCGGCAGCCCCATTGTCGGGATGCTCGAAGTAGGCGAGGAATTTCCTCGATCCCAGCAGCGACGCCGGGCCAGAGTAGCCTCCAAGATCGGCGAGCAGATCGGTGGAGGGTGGGCCGCCACACATCTCGTTGTCGCCGATCGCCGCCACGATCGGCACCCGCGAAGCAAGGCTGCCGAACGCGCCGGCGTTGTGCCGCCAGAACTCGTCCCAGTCCCTCTGCTCGCCGCCGTTGGCCACGAGGTCGCCCACCACGCTGGCCAGCACGGGGTTGCCCTCGCGGAGGCTCTCGGCGGCCCGGCTGGCGATCAGTGCGAGGTTCATCCGGTAGCCGGTCGCCTCGTTCGCCAGGTATTGGTCGCGGATCCAGCGGGGCCGGGGCCCGCCGGGCATCGAGGTCGAGGGGGGCCAGTCGACCCGGCTGTCCCGCGACTCGGGCTGCG
>CAYSPN010000662.1:0-4365 GCA_964432895.1 uncultured Candidatus Kuenenia sp. | reverse complement strand
GCTGTATCCACTGACCGCCCCCCTGGGCATCGGACCTGGAGTCGGCATGGGCGAGGCTTTCATCGATGGAGTGCGGGTGTTCCAGAGAAGATGAGGATAGCGAGGTGAGCGTCACTGCCGCCACCGTCGAGTGACCGACGGGCGGCCGACGAGCCGCCGGGTGGCCGCCCGCCCCCGGCGGCATTCAGATGCTCTCTGCGTTTGCGTTTGGTAATCCCAAACGCTATCATGTTTACAGGAGAAGGTGATGATGAAGCAGGTGAGCGACGCCGTCGACCGGCCGGATTGGCGGGACCGAATCGAACGCGACTGGCGGGAGCGGCGAGTCGTCTGGCTGGCGGGGCCACGCCGACTCGGCAAGACCACGCTCGTTCGTTCACTCCCCGAAATCGAGTATTTTGACTGCGATCTGCCAAGCGTCCGCCGGGACGCCGATGACACCGAGGCCTTTCTACGGCAGCATCGCGGCCGGAGAGTCGTCCTCGACGAGATTCATCGTCTTGCCGACCCCTCGACGCTCTTGAAGATCGCTGCCGATCATTTCCCAGACGTGCACGTGCTGGCGACGGGGTCGTCGATGCTCGGGGCCAGTGCCCGGTTTCGCGACACGCTCGCGGGCCGCAAGCGGACCGTCCGCCTCCTGCCGGTGTTGCATCGCGAACTGCCGGCATTCGGCATCGGCTCTCTCGACCGCCGTCTGTTGCACGGCGGGTTGCCAGAACAGCTCACGGCCTCGGCCCTTCCCACGCGGGATTTTTCGGAGTGGACAGAAGCGTTCTGGGCACGCGATATCCTCGAACTGTTCACGGTCGGCAAGCGCTATTCGTTTCTCCGCTTTCTCGAATTGCTCTGGGGCCAGAGTGGCGGTCTCTGCGAACTGACCAAGTTCACCGCCGCCTGCGAGGCGAGCCGACAGACGCTCGCCAACTATCTCGACATCTTCTCTGCGACCGGAGTGGTCCACGTCCTGCGTCCGTTCGCCACGAATCCTGCCCGGGAGATCGTTGCCATGCCGAAGGTGTATGCATTCGACACGGGCTTCGTTTGCCATGCGAGGTCGATCGACTCGCTCCGAGCCGATGACAAGGGGCCGCTTTTCGAGCACCTGGTGCTCGACGAGCTCCTGTTCGAGGCCGGGCCGGAGGGGATTCACTACTGGCGCGACAAGCAGAAGCACGAGATCGACTTTGTCTGGACTGCCCGAGGCCGGCCCCCCGTCGCGATCGAGTGCAAGTGGCGGGCGGCGCGGTTCGATCCCACGGCGATGCAATCCTTTGCGACGCTGCATCCCAAGGCGGCGTTCTGGCTCGTGGCGGAAGATCGCCGGTCGTGGACGAGTCGTCGCCACGGTCCGATCGACGTGGTGGAGTGCGGTCCGGAACACTTGCCGGAGCTGATGCAGCTGCACCGCCGCCGTCGGCGTTGACCCGCGCTGACGACGAACCGGTTGGGCTGGGGACCCTTTACGGCCGCCCGTCGCCTTCATGCAAGGAGCAACCGGGCCGGTCCGGCAGACGCTGCGGGGCTCGAACGTGCGGGATCTATCGATCATCCCGCCTGTGGGAGTCGCAGTGACGCGATGCGGCGTTTCCCGACGATCGCCTTCCTCGGCCGGAACGATTCGGGCCGACTGGGGGATGTCTCATGCGAATGTCTCTGCGCGTTCTCGTGACGATGCTCGTGGCCGCCTCCTGCACCGCGGCGTCTGCCGATGCCGTGCCGGACCGACTGGGCGAGCCAATCGACCTTTCCAGCTTTTCGGGCCCAGCCTCCGGGCAGGATGAGACGCGGCAGCAGCCGGAGGAAGATGCAATACCGATCGTTCCGGTCGACTACGACGGCGATGTGCCGTGGATTCGCGGCTACGTCACCGGCATCGTCGGTGGGTCGTTGGCAACGATCAACGCGGGCGGCAGCACCGCCTTCGGGGGAACCACTCAGCTTCAGACCGTTGGCTCAGTCAACGACACCATCTTCAATGGCGGCGGTGCGATCGGTATGGCGATCGCGCGACCGTCCGGCCTGCTCCGCATGGAAGTCGAAGGACGCGCCCGGGGGCCGATGCAAGGCCAGACTGCGTTTGAGATAGCGAGTGAAACAACGTCGGGGGCGGTCATTCCGCTTGATGTGACCGTCACCAATGGCTGGTCGGCGATGACAAACTTCTGGCGAGACTACTTCTTCACCGACCGCTTCGGCGTGTATGGCGGTGGCGGGTTCGGCGTCGGAGGCTATCAGTATTCCATACAAGGAGCCAACGGGGAGATTCCTTTGAAGGGTTCGAGTGTCGTGAACACGTTTGCATGGCAGGTCGGTACGGGCGTCACGTATCAGCTCAGCGACCGGATCACGTTCGACACGGGCTACAGATTCTTCGCGATGACCCCCGGGGCGACGCCGCTGGCCGTGACGAGCGGCGGCTTCCTCGTTCAGCCCGTTGGCTCCTACACGTCTGCCTTCAGCGCCAGCGAACTGCTCCTCTCGATTCGCATCTACGAGCCGTTCCGCAACTGGCGGTAGTGCCCCCGACGCCTACCCCGGATAGACTCGTGGCATGATGTTGCGAGCCATCATCCTGATCGCATGTTCCGCCTTTTTGGGCGGACTGCACGCTGCGGCGGCCGACCACCCGAACATCCTCTGGATTTCGGCCGAGGATCTCTCCGCTGCAACGATCGGCTGCTACGGCGGCACCGCCCATACGCCGCATCTCGACCGCCTCGCCAGCGGTGGCCTGCGGTTCGACGCCGCATTTGCCGCGGCGCCTGTCTGTGCCCCGTCCCGCAGCGCGATCATCACGTGCATGATGCCGACCACGCTCGGCAGCCTGGCGATGCGGTGCAAGGCGACCCCGCCCCATCACGTCGTGGGGTTTCCGCGGTTACTCCGAGACGCGGGCTATTACTGCACGAACAACGCCAAGACCGACTACAACCTCGACCGGCCATTCGACGCCGGCTGGGACGAGTCGAGCCGGAAGGCCCACTGGCGAAACCGGCCCGATGGCGGGGGACCATTCTTCGCCGTCTTCAATCTGAATGTTACGCACGAGTCCGGGCTATTCGGCGACAAGCCGGCTGAGGTTCGCCGGAACCTGCCCCCGGAGGCACACCGCGAGGCGGCCGATGTCGCCGTGCCGCCGTATTACCCCGACACCCCAGGCGTCAGGCGGTCGCTTGCTCAGCGGATGGAACTCGCTGCAGCACTCGACGCGGACGTCGGACGAATCCTCGCCGAACTGGCGGCGGATGGACTCATCGACGACACAATCGTCTTTTTGTGGGGCGATCACGGTGAGGGCATTCCCCACGGCAAGCGGTCGCTCACCGAACAGGGCCTGCGCGTGCCGCTCCTGGTCCACTTGCCGGAGCGATTCGCTGCAGGGGCAACTCTTCCCGATGGCCAGGAGCCCCGTGGCCGGACGGATGCGCTCGTGAGCCTTATGGATCTCGGGCCGACGGTGCTTGCCCTTGCCGGCATCGCGATTCCCGACGGCATAGAGGGCCGTTCATTTCTTGGTCCCACCGCTGCAGCCCGCGACGTCGTAATCGCCGCACGCGACCGTATGGATACTGTGCCGGGCTTCGGCCGTTCGGTGCGGGATCAGCGGTTTCGATACGTCCGCAACTTTCTGCCATGGATCGACGGCGATGATCTTCCTCCCTATGCCGACGGCGTCGCGATCACCGGTGAACTTCGAGCGGCCAGGAAGGCGGGGTCGTTGCCTCCTGGGGCGAGTTGGTTCGCCCGCACGAGCCGGCCCGTGGAGGAGTTGTACGACATCACCGCCGATGCCGACGAACTCGTCGACGTCGCACGCGACACTCGCCAGGGGACGGATCTGGAGCGGCTGCGCGGGATCCTCCGCCGGTGGATGCGGGAGACAAAAGACACCGGCATCCTGCCGGAGCCAATCCTGCGGCGTGAGGCCCACGCGGAGGGAAGCGAATGGGCCATTTTTCATCCGAAGGCTGCGGCGGATGCGGCCGCGGCGCAGGCGCGGTACGACATGATTCTCGCCGTGGCCTGGGACGTCGCCGAGAACCATGATGCCGAGCATTTCGGCGAGTGGCTGACCGACACCGATCCAGCGATTCGCTTCTGGGCCGTGGCCGGCACAGGGTGGGCCGCAAAACGTCGCGGCGACGCCGCCCTCGCATTGCAGCCGCTGTTGTCCGATTCCGACCCCGCGGTGCGGGTCGTCGCGGCGAATTGGCTTGTCCACTGTGGCGATCCGACGGCCACCGACGCAGCGCTGGCCGTCCTCCTGAAGGAAGCGTGTGGCGACGCTCCCGAAATCCGCCTCGCCGCGCTCATCGCCATCGATCAACTGGGCGATGCGGCTCGATCTGTGTGGCCCAAGGC
>CAYSPN010000661.1:0-4691 GCA_964432895.1 uncultured Candidatus Kuenenia sp. | reverse complement strand
GTGATCGCGTCGACCTGCGCCGCCGTGAGCCGCGGCCCCTCGGGGGGCATTTGGATGTCGGGATCGCTCGAAGTGATTCGCGCAAGGATTTCGCTCTCTGCAGTCTTGCCCGGCACGATTGCCCGGCCGCCGCTGTCGAGTGCGGCCGTGGCGCCGGCAGCCTGATCGAGTCGCAGGCCTCCTTCGTGCGTGTCGGGGCCATGGCAGGAAAAACACCGCTTGGCCAGCAGCGGCTGAATCTCTCGCGAGAAATCGACCGGCTCTGCGATGGCCGCGGGCGAAAGCAGAATGCAGCTGCTCACCACCGCCAAGGTCAGCATCCACAGGCCGCGGCGGAGGCAGGAATTTTCGCGGAACATGCGATGCCTATGGATAAGTCGAGCGAGCGCGTTACCATGAATTCTAAGCGTCGCTTACAAAGTGTCAAACACGTGGTTTTTTCTTTTCCATGCAGCAACCAAACCGCATCGAGTCGACGCTCCTCCGCCGGATCAACGAACGCCGGCTGCTCGAGGTGATCCAGCAGCAGGGCCCCTCGTCCCGGGCGATGCTGACCCGTGTCTCGGGCCTCACGGCTCCCACCGTCTCCAAGGCGGTTGATTCACTGCTCAAGCGCGGCCTCGTCGAGGAGCTCGATCCCTTCGAGCCGGCACTCGGCCGGCCCGGCAGGCTCGTGCGAATGGCGGCGGAATCGGCGGCCGTGCTGGGGGTGGTGATCGATGCCCAGTTCTGCGCTGTGGTCGCGGCTGGACTCGACGGAAACGTTTCCGAGGATCAGACGCGACGGTTCGCCACGCCCAAAAACTACGCCGAACTGCTCGACACGCTCGAGCAGCGGTGCCGCGAACTGCTCGACGGCATCACGGGCCGCGTGCACGGCATCGGCGTGAGCGTGCCCGGCCTCGTCAATGAACGACTCTCCGAGATCGTCTTCTGCCCAAACCTCCACCTGCTCGACAAGCGAAACCCAGCCCACGACCTCGGGCAGCGACTGGGCGTGGAGTGTGTGCTCGTCCAGGAGACCGACGCGCTCTGCCTGAGCGAGCGGATGTATGGCGATGCCCGCGGCCTGCACGACTTCGCGATGCTCGACGTCACCACAGGCCTGGGCCTGGGTGTGATGACAGGCGGCCAGGTGCTCGCGGGCCACAGCGGCATGGCGGGAGAGGTGGGCCACATCACCGTCGCCCCCGACGGTATCCGCTGCGGCTGCGGCAACCGCGGCTGCCTGGAAACCCTCGCCACCGACACGGCCCTGCTACGGCTGCTTGCGGAGAAGTTGGGCAGGCCAGTGTCTCTCGACGAAGCCGTTTCGCTGCTCGGCGAACGGGCCGGCGACTTTCAGCACGAGATCCGCACGGTGACGGAATACCTGGCCATCGCAATCGCCGCCGTCATCAACATCTTCAATCCCACCACGCTCTTCGTGCACGGCACGCTCCTCGTCGGCTCGGACGAGCGGTTTGCCCGGGTGCTCGAACGGGTGAAGCAACGGACGCTCACCGCTTCACTCTCCGATTGCACAATCCTGGCGACACGATCGAGCAAGCGACAGGCCGCCATCGCCGGTATCATGCACCACCTCACGAACGCCTGGGCACCCTCGCTCCGCTAGAAATCACGATGTCAGATTCATCTCCCCACACCTGCTTCTCCCTCGCCGGCCGCGTGGCCCTGGTGACGGGTTCGTCCACCGGTCTCGGCAAGGCGACGGCCAAATGCCTCGGCATGGCCGGCGCGAAGGTGGCCGTCAACTATGCCAACTCGCGGGCACGGGCCGACGAGACGCTCGCCGAACTCCGCGCCGCCGGCATCAACGTCGAGCTTTTCCAGGCCGATGTCACGAGTGAATCCGAAGTCGACGCGATGTTTTCAGCCATTGAACAATCGCTGGGACCGGTCGACGTCGTCGTCGTCAATGCCACGCCCGCCCAGCCGCTCAAGCCCATCGAGGAATACGACTGGGACTTCTACCAGCAGATGCTCGACTTCTTCGTGAAGAGCCCCTATCTCCTGGCCCGTCGCGCGCTGCCCGGCATGAAGGAACGCCGCCATGGCCGGCTCATCAATATCACGAGCGAAGTGTTTCACCTCGGCGTGTCCCCCTTCTCCGCCTACGTCGCGGCCAAGGGGGGCCAGACGGGTTGGTCGCGGAGCATGGCCCATGAACTCGCCCCCAACGGCATCACGGTCAACATGATCGCCCCGGGCTGGATTCCGGTCGAGCGGCACAAGGACGACCCGCAATCGGATAAGGATGCCTACTTCACGACGATCCCGATGGGCCGCTGGGGCAAGCCCGAGGAGGTCGGCTGGGCGGCCACGTATCTAGCCAGCGACGAGGCCTCCTTCGTGACGGGCCAGACGATCGCCGTCAACGGCGGCAGGACGGTCTGGTAGACGGCGGGTCGCCGGAGGGGCTGCCCACGCCCCACGAGCCGGCGTTGCTGACAAGCGGAGGCGGGATGCCGGAGCGCAGTCAGCATCGAGTGAGCGGAGGCCAGGATGGCCGGAGCGAACGTCCGGCGACGGGGTGTGGGTAGCCCCGACCTCCAAGACGTCTGCAGATCATGTGGAACCCGTATCAGGCGTCGTAATACAGGCAGAACTCGTACGGGTGCGGACGCAGCCGCATCGGCTGGATCTCCTGCTCGCGTTTGAACTTGAGCCAGGTCGCAATCACGTCCTCGGTGAAGACGTCGCCCCGCAGCAGGAAGTCGCAGTCGCGTTCGAGGGCGTCGAGCGCCTCGTCGAGCGAGCCGGGGGCCTTCGGCACGTTCGCCAGTTCCTCCGGCGGCATGTCGTAGATGTCGCGATCGAGCGGCTCGCCGGGGTTGATCTTGTTCTGGATGCCGTCGATAGCCGCCAGCAGGATCGCCGAGAAGGAGAGATAGGAATTGCAGGTCGGGTCGGGACAGCGGAACTCGATCCGCTTCGTCTTTGGGCTCGTCGAATACATCGGAATCCGACAGCTCGCCGAACGGTTCCGCTGCGAGTAGGCGAGGTTCACCGGGGCCTCGTAGCCCGGCACGAGCCGCTTGTAGCTGTTGGTGGTGGGATTGGTGATCGCGAGCAGCGCCGGCGCGTGGCGGAGAATCCCGCCCATCGCATGGAGGGCCATGTCCGAGAGGCCCGCGTAGCCGGTGCCGGCGAAGAGCGGATGGCCCGCCTTCCAGAGCGAGATGTGCGTGTGCATGCCGGAGCCGTTGTCGCCGAAGATCGGCTTGGGCATGAACGTCACGGTCTTACCCGCCCGCCGGGCGACGTTCCGCACGATGTATTTATAGAGGCACATCTGGTCGGCCATCCGCACCAGTTCCTGAAACCGCATGTCGATCTCGCACTGGCCGGCCGTCGCCACCTCGTGGTGCTGTGCCTCGACGTCGATTCCGCACTGGATCATCGTCTGCATCATCTCGTTGCGGATGTCCATCAACTGATCCGACGGTGGACAGGGAAAGTAGCCCTCCTTGTGCCGGAGCTTGTAGCCGAGGTTCGGCCCCTCGGCCCGGCCTCGCGTCCACTCGGCCTCGACGGAGTCGAGATGGAAGTAGCCTTCGTGGGCGTTCTGGTCGAAACGCACATCGTCGAACACGAAGAACTCCGCCTCCGGTCCGATGAAGCAGGTGTCGGCGATGCCGGTGCTCTTTAAATAGTTCACCGCCTTGCGGGCCACGTTCCGCGGATCACGCGAATAGTCTTCCCGAGTGATCGGGTCCTGCACGTTGCAGACCATCACAAGCGTGGGGATCTGGGCGAACGGATCGACGAAGGCCGAGTCGGGCACCGGCACGAGCAGCATGTCGCTCTCGTTGATCGCCTGCCAGCCGCGGATGCTCGAGCCGTCGAAGCCGAGGCCGTCTTCGAAGGTGTCTTCTTCCAGCTTGCCGACCGGGATCGTGAAGTGCTGCCAGGCGCCGAGGAAATCGGCGAACCGCAGATCGACCGCCTTCACTTCCTTCTCGCGGCACATCGCGAGCACTTCACGGGGCTTCATCGGGATTCATTCCTGGGGGCGTGAACGTTTGCCAACTCACCCCCCATCATACTCCCGACCCGAGGAT
The DNA here is from genome assembly GCA_964432895.1 of uncultured Candidatus Kuenenia sp. Lineage (GTDB taxonomy): Bacteria > Planctomycetota > Planctomycetia > Pirellulales > UBA1268 > CAMCQY01. The sequence continues at coordinate 627 of CAYSPN010000661.1, read as the reverse complement.
CGTCTGGCCCCGGGCTTCGTCATCCCAGTCGCACCGCCCAGCCGTCGCCCACCGACTCCAGCCGCAGGCGTCCGGCGAGCGTTGTGCCGGAGAGTGTGAGCACGATCACCGAGGCCGTGGCCATGTCGTCGGCATCGCAGGAGAGCATGTCGTAGCCGCCGGCATCGACGCGCCGGGCAAAGCCACGGCCGCCCGACACTTCTCCCTCCAGTCGATCGAGCCAGACCAGCCGGTGCGGCGGCAGTTCGACCGCTGCCACGGTGGCGTCGTCGGCCTTCGGCAGCGTCATGAGCCGCCAGGTACGGCAGGCGACACCCGCCTCGAGCAACAGGTCAAAATGCCGCCCGGCGGGATCGTCGGGGGCGCCGACGTGTTCAAGAACTGCGAATCGTGGCATGAGGTGCGATCAATAATCCTCGCTCGAGCCGGTGCTGCCCGCGCCGGCCACGGAGAGCGGCTTCGGCTTGTGGCGGACCGCGCGGCGGGCATTTTCATCGCGGAGCCGCTCGACCGCGGCCTCCAGGCTCATCGCACCGACATCGCCGTCGATCCGGTCGCGGAGGCTCACCGTGCCGGCCGCCTCGTCCCGCGGGCCGCAGACGATCATCACCGGAATCATGTCGAGCT
>CAYSPN010000660.1:0-6103 GCA_964432895.1 uncultured Candidatus Kuenenia sp. | reverse complement strand
GCCGGCACGGTCGCGCCGGCGACAGATGCGTGGGCCGTGTTGCGGAGCACCTGGTCGATGCGAAACCGCTGCATGAGAACGCTGCTCGGCTCCGCCGCCGCCGTCCCCTCCGCTTCGGCAACGGCCACGATGGCCGCTGCGTCGCGCCGCTGCGCGAGCGACTGCCCGACCGTGCCGCAGAACGGGCATGCCGCTGCGGGCGTCGCGGCCCACGCCGCCATCGCCAGCACGACAATCAGGATCGCTGCCACGGATGGCCGCACCCTATGGATCGCGGATTCCCTCGCTCGCGATTCGGGCTTGCATGGGAGCCTGCCGGCATTCAAGCCCGCAGCGCAAGCAAGGGAGATGCCACAGCGCGCACGTCGCGTGCCGAACACTCCCTTCGGCGGCCTCATTCGGAATCCCAGCCGGTGCGTTCCTTCTGCATCCGTGCCCGCCAGTAGGGGACCGTGCACAAGATCAGCTTGCCCGTGCCCTTGTAGACGTAGGCTCGCTTCTGCCCCGAAAGCCAGTAGCTGAGGAGGTTTTTTGCGGGTCGTTTGATCTGCATGGTGATCCCTTGCGTCCGCGCGATCACGAATGGTCCGTCGGTGACGAGCGTGTCGTCGTTGAGTTCCATCTCCTGCACCGGGCCATCGACCGAGAGCACGACCTGACCATCTCCCTTGAGGGCCGTCTTGTACCAGAGCAGTCCCTCGCCGGCCCAGAAGGACGTGAGCATCGGTTCGCGGTGGATCGAGAGCTTGATCGTGCCGTCGCTCGCCCAGAAGCACCGGGTGTCGAGCACCCAGCGTTCCCCGGCCGCCAGTTGCATGATGTGGTAGCCGCCGAGCGTGGAATCGAGATAGACGGTGCCGGTGCCGCTGTAGCGAGGACGCACCACCGACTCGTCGGAAAACAGCGACACCCACCAGGCCTTGAGCGTAGGCAGCGGCACATCCATCGTGATCGCACCGAGCATGTGGTTGAGCGCACCCCGCTCGGCCCGCACGTCGTCGTCGTCGAGCCCGACCTTCACCCACCGCATTCCCTCGGAGCTCTCGACTTTAAATTTCGCCATCGATCGAGACCTCCGGGCCGCGGGTGATGCCCCCCTTCGTCCAGTCGCAGCTCCAGCCCGGGAAGGCGATCTGCGGATAGGGATCGGGATCGATCGGGGCGTCCGACTGGTGCACGACGTCGAACTGCCGGTCGGCGCGGATGCGTCCCACGCGGAAATAGCGGGTGCAGTGCTGCGTCTTGGGGTCGAGCCGCACGGTGCCACCCGGACCGGCGAACGACAGGCCGTCGCGGAACGCCCGCCGCACAGCCTCCGTTTCAAACGTCCCCGCCTTCTCCACGGCCGCCTTCCAGAGATGCACGAGACACCAGTCGGGCTCCATGGGATCGCCCGTGACGCGGTCGGAGCCAAATTCACTACGGAATCCGTCGATCCATTGACGATTGGCTGCGGTATCGAGGCTCTGGAAATAGGACGAGACGGCGTAGTGGCCCTGGACCTGATGCGGCAGGAGGCTCCGCAATTCGTCCTCGGCGATGCTCGTCGAGACCACAGGCAGTTTCGTGGGGTCGATCTTGGCGTCGGCCAGCGCCTGAAAGAGGCCGAGATTGCTGGCGCCGTTGACCGTGTTCAGCACGCAGTCGGCACCCGAGAAGATGATCTGCTGTACGGCCGCCGTGAAATCCCGGTGCCCGAGCGGCAGATACACCTCCCCGGCGGGCCGAAGGTCCTTCGAGGCCAGATACTTCTTGGCGATGAAGTTGGCCGTGCGCGGAAACACGTAGTCGGAGCCGAGCAGGAAGAACTTCTTCTTCGACCCGCCGTCCGGGCCCGTGAGCCAGTCGATCGCCGGCATGATCTGCTGATTCGGAACGCTGCCTCCGTAGACACAATACTTCGAAGACTCGTTGCCCTCGTACTGAACGGAGTACAACAGCAGCTTCTTGTATTGCTCAAATATCGGTAGCACGGCCTTGCGGCTCGTGCTCGTCCAACAGCCGAACACGGCGACGACTCCAGCCTCGAGCAGCTGCCTTGCCCGCCTGATGAACAGGTCGGGTCGCGACCGCGGGTCCGGCGCCTTTGCTTCGAGTTGGTAGCCCAACAGGCCGCCCGAGCCGTTGATCTGCTCGATGGCATGCAGTTCGATGTCGCGAAGGGATGTCGCGCTGATCGCCATCGTGCCGGTCTGCGAGTGGAGAAGGCCGACCGGCACGGTTTTTCCGCGGGAGCGGATGCCGAGCGAGCATCCCACGAAGAGCGAGGGGGCAAGGGCACGGGCGGCCGCGAGTGTGGCTGCCGTGCCGTGGGCCAGAGCCCGCCGCCGTGAGACAGCGCCGCGACGCGGAGCCATCGGGTGTTCAGGGGTCATCGTCAATCCTCGTTCATGCGCCGGTAGAGTGTCTCGAATGCCTCCGGCGTGATGCTCACGTCGCCCCGGAACGGCTGGTTCATGTCGATGATGAGATACATCATCGTGCCGAGATAGCTGGCGAGGATGCCGCCGAGCACGAGGTGCGCGATGAATTTCATGTCGAACATCCAGCACATCACGATGGTCAGAATCGACCCAAGGACCATCACGTACCACATCGACGCCGGCAGCGCCGACTTCACCGAAAACAGCCGCATCCGCCGGCACTCGAGGAAGTGATTGAACTGACGCAGAGCCTCGGCGTGCAGAATTTCCTGTGACGGCGTGCGGGGCTCGAAGTCGAGAAGCCTGTCGTTGAACGCCTCGGCGCGGATCGTCCCCTCCTCCGGGACGATGCCCCGCTGTTGGAGCGGCCAGGCATACTTGATGACGTAACGCGTGTAGTCCCGCAGCAGCCACCGCAGGTTTTGCCCGTGGGGTTCCGGATAGCGGGAAACGTCTTCGTAGAGTGCCGAGAGGGCGGCGGCCTCGCGGGTGACGTTCGATCCGGCCTCGGAGACGTTCTGGTAGGCGGTGACGGCGATGAGGCCGAGCAACAGGCCGTAGAAGACGCAGAAGCAGGAAAGGATGTAGCCGACGATGTCGTTGGCGGCCGGCGTGTTCTTCACGAATTGTCTGAGGATCGGCCGGATGAAGATCAACCCGAGCCAGTAGAAGCCGACGAACGCCGCGATCGACAGCAGTGCCAGCCTGGCCGGTGGGATGTCGTAGATCCAGAAGAGGTCGGTGTCCATGGTCGATCGCCCCCCAGCGAAGGCGACAAGAGAATACGGGTTCTATGACGGTGGACGCTCTCGGGAGCATCTCCCCGCGATCGTACCAACGACCATGAATCACTGCACGTCTTCGCCGTCGAGCGCGTAGATCGCGAGATGCTTGCCGTCCGGGCCCCGCAGTTCCTCCACCCGGAAGGTGCCGGTCACGGCCACCGGACGGATCGAGAAAGAGGCTGTTTTTCCCGGTTTCATGCGGACCACCACGCAGTCGTGGAGCAGGGCGCCGGGTCCGAAACAGCACTCCATGTTGTCCCGGACCAGCACGAACTGGGTCAGGCCGGTCTGCTGGAAGCTCGGCAGGATGTAGCCGCGGATCCGGATCGGGGTTGTTTCCAAGGCCGTCACCCGAGTGGGCAACAGGTCGCGGGAGAAAGGATCCCCCTTCTTGAGATCGAGTTTGATGTCGTCGAACGAGATGTCGCGAGGAGCCGCCGGCCGGACGGACGCGGGAGCGGCCACGGCTGGTGGTGTCGGCGGCGCCTCCGCGGTCGGACGGCTGGACGGCGCCGCGGCAGGCGCGGGCTCCTGCCGCACCTCGGCCGGTGCTCCGCACCCGACCAGGCAACAGGCCATCACGACTCGCCAGAATCGTCGCCGGCAGTGCGCAGGAAAAACCGCGAGGCTATCTCGCAAAGGCATCCTCGATGTGGTAGAGCACGCCGCCATCCATGCCGGGCGCGCCCATCGGGCGAATGGCAAACCTGCCGGCGATCTTGGTGAGCCGGGACGAAAAATCGATCCCCTTGGGATGGGCTGGGTCCTTCAATTGCACGAGCACCCGATCGGTGATCTTGGGATTGCCCCCGAAGCAGCAGTCGCCCTGGTCACGCACGAGCAGGAACTGCGTGATGCCGGTCTGCTGCTTGCCGGGATACATGTAGCCCTTCAGCAGCACGTTGCGACCGTCCATGCTGCGGGCGGTGTCGGGTATCGTGCCCGGCGGATCGCCATCGAGTGGCTGGAGCATGCCGTAGTTGACCCGTTCGTACCCCTGGGGCAGTTCGGCGGCGTAAGCCCGCGACAGGGTGACGAGCCCGACGACGAGCGACACCGCCGACACGACGATCGCGCCGATGGCGAGCGGCCGGCCGGTGAACTCATCGGTCCGCAGGGAAATCGTGCGGTACGCCATGACTCCGAGCACGATCCCCAGGATCGGCACAACGGCCAGCAACCAGTCGAGGCATGCCAGCGGCGACAGGGCGGCGGCGATCGCGGCGGCGATCGCGGTGCCGGCGATGGCGCGGTAGCGGCCCTCCGCGTCTTGATTATCGGTGTCGAAGAGGCCTGCTGACATGGTGGGCCTATTTCCCCCGCAGCCGAGACCGAGAGAAGACCGCGATCAAAAGCACAACCGCGGCCCAGACGGCCCATTTCACGATCGTGGAACCGCCGTCGGCTGACGGGCGAGCGGCAGGCGGAGAGGGTGTCGAGGATCTGCGGCTGGCGGCCTCTATCCTCGAGGGATCGATGCCCGGCGCGTCGTCGGTGGCCTCCTCGTCGGCGAGCACGGCAGGAATCTTTGCCGCGATGGCTATTTCGGCCTCGCCGGTCGTAGCCGCGGGTGGAAGTGGCAAGGACGAGCCAGAGGTGATGGCGGCCTGCGGCCGGGCCATGCTTGGATCGCCCGGATCGCCGTCCTGATCAGCGGTCTGGTTGCCGGTCGTGCCGCTGGTGGTCGGCGTCGATGTCGGGGCGGATGTCTCGCCAGGCTTGGCCCCAATCGCTCCTGCAAAGGCCGCCAGCGTGGCGGCGCGGCGAACCGCCTCGGGGTCGATCGTTTCGAGCTTGGCTATTGCGGCGGCCGCCTCTGGCAACGGGCAGGCCCGCAGATAGTTCACGATCGGTTCGCGGACGAAGATGTTGTCGGCTTCGGCCTTCTCGAAGAGTTCGACGAGCCGGTCGATCACCGACCAGTCCTGCCAGCGGGCAAGATCCGCGATCACGAGATCGGCAAGCTTCGGCTCTGCCAGAAGCAGCCGCAGCGACGCGAGCACGCGTTCTCTCGGAACACTCTGCGACTCCTCGCCGAGAAACCGCAGCGCCATCACGGCGGCGTAGGTTTCGGTGAAGGGAATCTCGCGGCCACGGCGGTTCAGGAACAATTCGTCGATCAGATCGAGGCCGTCGGGCCCACGCAGCGTGACATAACACGCGATCAGGGCATCGAGGCCGCTGCGAACCTCAGCCTTCTCCGGGCCGAGATCCTGGCTGGCGAGGATTGCGCCGATCCGCTCGGCGTCGGCCTTGGTGCCGCAGACACCGAGCATGGTGGCGTAGAGCCGGCGCCGGTTGGCCTGCACCTTGGGATTCTCGATCCATCCGAGGAGTTGCGTCGGATCCATCCGGTCGGCCAGACCGCGGACATCGGCATAGGGGGCGACGGCGAACTCGTCATAGGCATCACGGGCGAGCGTCTCGTCGGGGTCTTCGAGGTGTTGCTGAAAGAAGGCCAGGCGATCGGGGCCCTTCTCGGGGAGCGCGGAAAGTTTTCGCAGGTACTGGACGGCCCGTTCGCTCACCGGGATCGGGCTCGACCAGACGAGCTTCGGTGGCTCGATACCCATGAGCAAGAAGAGCGTGCCCACCGGCTTCTCCTCGAGCAGGATCGTTTCGATCGGCGCGCCATCGGCGCCTGAGTGCCCGGCCTCGGCGATGAGGTCGGCGCCCTTGATCGTCTCGACGACGGCGAACTTGCCCTTGGGCAACGGCCCCTCGGCACGGGGCGACAGAGCTCCTGCCGGCGGCGGCTCCACGAGCCTGACGATTGCAGCCGCCTGGCTCTGTGCGATCTCCTGCGCAAACGTGAGAGAGACGGCCGAACAGAATGGGCAGGCCAGCACCTGACGGGCCTGCCCGACGAGCATCCCGATCCCCAGCAGGGCCACG
>CAYSPN010000659.1:0-3657 GCA_964432895.1 uncultured Candidatus Kuenenia sp. | reverse complement strand
GAGCACGAGCAGATGGCCGGCGGCGCAGGCCCGTGCCAATCCGCCCCCCTTCACAACGCTCAAATCCCGGCGCGCGGCGTTGAGCGTGGCGATGTCGGCGCCCGACTCCGAGAGCCGCCGCGTGACGGCGATTTTCTCATCGAGCGAAATGCCCTCCTTCGGCGCGGCCAGAAGGGCCGAACCGCCGCCGGTGATCACGGCGATCACGAGATCGCGCGGGCCGAGGTGCGACACCGCTGTCATGATCTCGCGGGTCGCCTGCACGACGGCGGGCGTCGGCAGGTTGGCTTTCGCGGGCCGGGTTTCACGGACCTCGATGGCCGCGAGGCTGCGGCCGCAGCCAGCCGGCACGCTCATGAGCCCCGTCACACGATGCCGCGTGAGACGGTCGGGCCCGAGCAGCCGTTCGATCCCCGCCGCCATGCCCGCTGCCGCCTTGCCGGCCCCGACGACCACGATGTGGTCGACCTCGTCGAGTTGCAGGGGCGGATCGAGTGGCTGCCCGTCACGGAGCAGTCGCCCGGCGCCAACGAGCGAGAGCCGGTCTGCCACCAGGCATTCCGGCTGCACGGCCCGCATGGCGGCCGTCCAGATGGCCTCGGCGTCGTCACGCATGGCAGCGGTGCTCACTCACCGGGTGGTTGTGAAAAATTCTTCGGATCGAACCGCGACAGGTCGATGCCGCCGCGGGACTCCTCCTCGAGGAGCTTCACCCGGAACTCCAGCCGCTCGATGCGGCGGGCCATCATCGCAGGCGTCTCAGCGCCGGGAATGATCGGGGCAGGGCGAGGGATGGTCGGATAGCCAAGCTGCCGTTGCAGGGCGGCGAAGAAAAAGAGCGGATCCTTGCCGCGGTTGGCCCGCGCGATCCGACCTTCCTTGTCGCCAAACAGGATCACGCGGTCGGGCCCTGCATCCTCCCGGCCGGCCAGCAGCGAGTCGCGGGCCTCAAGCCGCCAGTATTCGGGGCTGCGGACAAAGACGAGATCGGCGAGGTCGATGAGGCCCACCTGCCGGGCCACGGTGTGGATCCATTCCTGCCACTGGCCGTCGAAGATATCGTCGTCAGCAACGGCCGTGAGGCCGTGGGCAAAGTCGAGCCGGTTCCGCGAGAGACACTCGAAGCGATAGAAGAAGAGACCCTGCGGCGATGCCCCCTCGGCGCGGTAGCCCGCCTCACGTTCGAGGATCGCCAGTCCGGTCCGTAGGTCGAACCGACCGCCTTCCTGCTCCGCCTGCTGCATCACAAAGGTCTGAAAGGCGCTGAAATAGTGGTGCAGCCGGGACATCGCCGTCGAAAGGGTGCCGACGAGCTTGAGTTCCCCCACCAGGTAGTCGATCGCCATCGGCAGCTTTGAGGTCGCCAGCACTTCCTGCCCAATCGCCACGAGCGCCTCCTGGGCGGCGACGCCCCCTCCGATCCGCTCAGCCAGCGCCCTGAACAGGTGGGACTGTTCGATGTATTCCTCACGGTCGAGCATGGCGGCCACCGTTTTTCGCTTTTTCCGGGCAAACTCGGCAGCGATCGCCAGGAAAGGCTCGGCTGCCCGGTTCCCCATCCTATAATCAAGGTGAGAAAGGAATCCTCATGCCCGCAGAATTTTCGTCGATCGACGCCGCCGTAGCCGCCATCCGCCGTGGCGAGATGGTGATCGTGGTTGATGCGGAGGACCGGGAGAACGAAGGGGATTTCGTCTGCGCCGCCGAAAAGGCGTCGCCCGACATCGTCAATTTCATGATCCGCTACGGCCGCGGACAGGTCTGCATGCCGATCCTTCCAGACCTCGCCGAGCGGCTCGACCTGCCGATGATGGTGGAGTCGAACTCGACGCCGCTGGGCACCGCCTTCACGGTGCCGGTCGACCACCGCACCGCGCGGACCGGCATCACCGCCGCCGAACGTGCCGACACGATTGCCGCGATCATGGATCCCGCCAGCACGCCGTCCGACTTCGTGCGGCCCGGCCATCTTTTTCCCTTGGTCGCGAAAGAGGGAGGCGTGCTCCGCCGTGCCGGACACACCGAAGCCGCGGTCGACCTCGCCCGGATGGCGGAGCTTGCGCCGGCGGGCGTGCTCTGCGAGATCCTCGACGATGTCGGCAATCGGGCCGACCGTGATTCGCTCTTCGCGCTCGCCCGTGAACACGGCCTCGAGATCATCTCGATCGAGCAACTGATCCGCCACCGCAGGCAGCGAGAGAAGCTGGTGCACCGCATCGCCGAGGCCGACCTGCCGACCAAGTGGGGCCGCTTCCGAGTGATCGCCTACGGCGTGAAGTATGAAGCTCAGCAGCCGCTGGTGCTCGTGATGGGACAGCCGTGGGACGCGGCGGCGCCGCTGGTGCGGCTGCACTCGTCGTGCTTCACGGGTGATTTGCTCGACAGCCTGCGGTGCGACTGCGGCGACCAACTCCACATGGCGCTCGACATGATCGGCCGTGAGGGTGCCGGCGTGCTCGTCTACCTGCCGCAGGAGGGCCGCGGCATCGGCCTCGTCGAAAAAATCCGCGCCTACGAACTGCAGGACAAGGGCCTCGATACGGTCGAGGCCAACCTTGCCCTCGGCTTCAAGGCCGACTCCCGCGACTATGGCGTCGGCATCCAGTTGCTCAAGGATCTCGGCCTGCGGCAGGTCCGCCTGCTCACCAACAATCCCAAGAAGACCGACGCCTTCATCTACGGCGGCTTCGATCTCGAAGTGGTCGACCAGGTGCCGATCCTGCCACCCGTGCACGAGTTCAACGAGCGCTACCTCGCCACGAAGCGCGAAAAACTCGGCCACAAGTTCCCCGGCGGACGTTGACCGCCTCGGCCTGCCGCCCGTAGCATCGCCGGGCAGACGGGTGTATCTGCAGGCCCCGTCCCTGGACATGGAGGCGATGCATGCGTCGATGGAACGATTCGGACTTTTCGGCTTCTCCGGCCGTGCACGGCCTCGCGTGTCTCATGGTGCTGGCCTTGGCCTTGCCGGCCTGCGGACGCCGCGCGGATGAACTCCCGGCGAAGGCGCTGCCGGAATCGACCGCCGACCAAGCCGCCAGCGTCGCAACAGCCGCCGCCTCGCAAGACAAGGCTCTCGAACCGTTCGATCCGCCGCCGCTGGAGTCACTCAACGGCGACTCCACCTGGATCGACCGGCCCGTTCGTGACGGGCTCGCGATCCTCCGTGAGGAGCAGGCCAAGGAGCCTGCCCCCGGGCCGGTGGCCGAGGCGCTCGCCCTTCGCAACACCTCGTCCGCGATCAACCGACAGATTCTTTCCTCGCTTGGCCGCCTGCCCGACGACGGTGCCGCCGATCTCTCCGCACGGATCGATCGGCACGTGGCAGGCGACCTTGGCAGCACCAATCCGATCATGATCAGCACGTCGGCCGAGTTCGACATCCTCGGCCTCACCGGGTTCGGGCTCTTCTCCTTCGGTCGCGATCTGGAGCCCTTCGCCTCGGCCGAGACGGTGGTGAGCTGGCAGACGAGCGCCAACGGACTGCTCGACAAGGTGGTCTTGCGGGACGATCTGGTCTGGAGCGACGGGGAGCCGATCACCGCCCACGACATCGCCTTCACCTACCAGGTGATCATGGACAGGCGGGTGCCGGTGCCGGCCGTGCGGAGCGGCACCGATCAGATGCGGTGGGTGCACGCCTACGACGACCGAACC
>CAYSPN010000658.1:0-1559 GCA_964432895.1 uncultured Candidatus Kuenenia sp. | reverse complement strand
AGCAGGTTGAAGTCGGCCGCGCCGTCGAATCCGATGAAGCCCAGCGAGCCGCAGTAAGCCCCCCGTGTGAATCCCTCCAGCTGGCTGATGATCTCGCAGGCCCGGTGCTTCGGCGCGCCGGTCACGCTGCCGCCGGGAATGGCGGCGTCGAGCGCGTCGAGGGGCGTGAGTCCGGGCCGCAGCCGGCCGGCCACGATCGACACGAGGTGCTGCACGTAGCGATACCGCTCCAGCCGGCAGAGCGCCTCCACGCGGACGCTCTCCGGCGTGCAGACACGGGAGAGATCGTTCCGCACGAGGTCGACGATCATCACGTTCTCGGCCCGGTCCTTCTCGCTCTGCCCGAGATCCTCGCCGGCGTAGAGATCGGCCTCTGGGATGGCCAGCATGCGGCGGGTGCCCTTGATGGGGTGCATCCGCACGCTGCCTCGTTCGACCTGGAGCAGGCGTTCCGGCGACATGCTCACGATGGTGGCCGTGCCGGCATCGAAGAAGCCGGCGAAGGGGGCGGGGTTCAGGGTGCGGCTGCGGCGATGGAGTTCCACCGGATCGATGGTCGCGGCAAGGCGGAACTGCTGCGCGAGGTTGACCTGGAAGATGTCGCCGGCGCGGACCAGCTCGATGCCGGCCTCGACCATGGCGATGTAGCTCTCCCGCGACTGCGTTGAGACGATCTCGCCGCGGCCCGACACGGGGGGCGAGTGGCCCGCCAAGACCGGCTTGGCGAGCGCCGCGAGCAGCCCTTCCAGTCGTTCTTCGGCCCGGGCCCGTCGTGCGGTCGGTCCCTTCGCGGGCACGCCCTGCGAGATGATCCAGCCGCGGCCGGCATCGTGGTCGAACGCATACACGAGGTCATAGATATGCAGCGACAGAAGCGGCACGTCGCTGCTGCCCGGGTCCGCGAGGCGAGAACGCGTGAGGCCTAGACGCGCGAGGCCACATTCATAGGAGACAAGGCCGGCCACGCCGCCCTGAAATGGTGGCAGGCCGGGAATCGTCGTGCAGGCAAGGTCGGCCAACAGCGATCGCAGCTGTGAAAAAGCCTCGTTCACCCGCTCAGGGTCGCGGCCGTCGCCGGCCGGCTCTACCGCGATTGAATGGATCGGGTCGACGGCGACGTATGAACAGCGACCCAGGCGGGGCGTCGCCGGAGCCTCCATGGACGCCCGGTCGGGGCTGGGAGCAGCGTGGCTGGCGCCGTCGAGGACTGCGCTGTCGAGAAACAGGCAGTGCCGCTGCCGCGCCAGTCGCTCGAAGATGGCGAGCGGTTCGATGCCGTCGCGGAGTTCGACCACCAGTGCCCCCGAGGCCGTGAACCGGCGGCGGGCGATCCACTGTCGCGGATCGGATGCGTATGTGGTGGCGGGAGGGGCGTGCATGCGGGGGGATTGTGCGAGTGACGCGGTCAGGCCGCGTGAGGTCGCTGCATTCTAGCTGGATGTGGGGAAAACCATCCGCGCAGCAGGGGGGCGACATGCGACGTGCAGGCGGGGCGTATTCCCTTGCTTGCGCTGCGGGCTTGGATGGGTCGGTGTTCCGGTGGAGGAGTGTATTCCCGC
>CAYSPN010000657.1:0-1771 GCA_964432895.1 uncultured Candidatus Kuenenia sp. | reverse complement strand
CCGCCGAGCACCGCCTCGAACGCGGCCGTGGGCAGCGTGATCGCGCCGCCAACGAACGCGCATGGCACGCTCGCCACGGCCAGCGGCCAGAAGAGCCGGGAGCGGAAGTGGCCGGCGCGGAAGAACTGGACGCTCGCGATCGTCGCCACGATCACATTGAGCAACAGCGCCGTCGGCCTGACGGTCTCCGGCGGCATCCCGAGCAGCGTCATCACCGCGATGTAGCCGGTCGCGCCGGCATGACCCACGGAGGCATAGAGCAGGGCAACGAGCCCGATTGCCAGAGGCAGGATGGTGTGCATGCGGCGCGGACGCTCAGACGGACGTCACAGCGTGCTTCTTGAGCAGTTCGAACGGCACGACCTCGAGCGACTTTTCATGCGTTGCCTCGAGCACCACCGGTGGCGCCCTGCCCTCTCTCGCCGCCTCCAGCCAGCGGGAGGCGCACAGGCACCAGCGGTCGCCCTCGACGAGCCCTGGGAAGCCCCACTCTGGTCGCGGCGTGACCAGATCGTTCCCGGCCGCGACGGTGAACTTGAGGAAGTCCTTCGTCATCACCGCGCAGACGGTGTGCACGCCGACGTCGTCGGGGCCGGTGCGGCAGCACCCATCACGGAAGAAGCCGGTGAGCGGCTCGCGGGAACAGGCTGCCAGCGGCAGCCCGAGCACGTTGCGGTCGGGTTTCTTGCCGTGGTTGGCATCGTCAGGTCGGTCGAAGGCGATCATGCGGCTGGTTCCGGCGTGGCGGGCAAAGGGTGGGGAGCTGGTGCTCAGACGGTATGATGACCGGTTTCACGCCGCCCCGCCATCCACGATGCCATGCTCAGCCTCCAATCCGTCACCGACGCCCGCTGGCTTGCCCAGGTCGACGCCCACCTCGACGACATCCTCATCGACCACGCGCACTGCGAGAAGAAGGCGGCTGGTGTGGCGATGAACCTGCTGTTTTCCTATGTCGATCAGGTGCCGCTGGCCCGCGCCATGACGGAGATCGTCAACGAGGAACTGGCGCATTTTCACCTCGTGCTCGACCTCCTGGAGCGGCGGGGCATCCGCTTCCGGAAGCTCTCGCCGTCCAGCTACGGCCAGCGGCTCCACGCAGTTGTCCGCAAGGAGGAGCCGGCCAGGGCCATCGACCGGCTGCTCGTGGCCGGGCTGATCGAGGCCCGCAGCTGCGAGCGGTTTGCGCTCTTGCGCGACCATGTGGCCGACGCGGATCTGCGGGAATTCTATGGCAGCCTGTTCGAATCGGAGGCCCGGCACCACGCCACGTATGTCCGCCTCGCATGTGATGTGGCTCCCGAGGCAGCCGTCCGCGAACGGCTGCACTGGCTCGCGGCGGAAGAAGCCGCGATCATTGCCCAGGGCGATCCAGTCGCCCGCATGCATAGCTGACCCGAAAAGGCGACATTCTAAAGGAGTATGCGACGCGGCATGCGTTGGAGCCCGCATTTCCCTTGCTGGCGCTGCGGGCTTGGATGAAGAGGTGGCTTGGATGCCCGTCTGGTTCCCATGCAAACCCTGTCCACTGTTCGGTCCGTTTTCTTAAAGCACCTATGAGCACACCTACGACGTCCCAGCATTCGGTCGCCCAAGCATCACGCCCGCTGCCGATCAACGAGCTGATCGCGGTCGGGGCACTGCTTGCTCTGGCCGCATGGGCCCTCATCGTGTGGTCGGGCCGGGGCGGAGAACCGGTGCCGCTCGGGCCGCTCGATCCCGGCCGCTGGTTTCCCGGACGCGGCCTCACGCTGGCCGATCTGCCGCTGGT
>CAYSPN010000656.1:0-2633 GCA_964432895.1 uncultured Candidatus Kuenenia sp. | reverse complement strand
GATCTTCTGCGGCCTGATGTCGCTCACCGTCAGCCAGATCCGCGACGTCGAGGGGCCCGGCATCTGGGTGATGGACAAGAACGTCCAGTTCATCGACGACATCAAGCCGCTCGCCGACACCTGCCTGTTTCGCGTCAAGGGAGTGCCCGGCGTCGACTGGGCGGTGCGGTTCTACAAGGGCCTCGCTCGGGCGCGGATGGAGGAGGGGGATTATCACCAGATGATCCTCCTGGGCATGGACGACGCCACGCTCGTCGGCGCACCGGAGGGAGTCTTCATGGGATCGATCGCCGACCTCCGCAAGCCCGACGCCGTGATCATGGACGACGCCGGCTACCAACTGATCTGGCCGGGTGAGCCCTACCGGCTCGGCCGTGTGTTTGAGATGAATGACCGCCGCGCGGTGCTTGTCGGCCTCACCAAGGCACTCCGCACGTTCCAGAGCTTTCCGATCATCTACACGCGGTACAGCCAGGCGGTGCTCTTTGCGCCGCCGGAGCGGAAGGTGCTTTCGTTCGTGCTCGCGCAGCCGCGGCCAGGCATGGATCCGCAGGAAGTCTGCCGGCAGATCGAGGCACAGACCGGCCTGCAGGCGCTCACCCGCAACCAATTCATCTGGAAGACGATCCGTCACTTCCTGGCGAAGACGGGCATCCCGGTCAACTTCGCGATCACCGTATTCCTCGGGTTTCTGGTCGGCACGGCGATCGCAGGGCAGACCTTTTATCTCTTCACGGTGGAGAACATCCGCCAGTTCGGTGCGCTCAAGGCGATGGGCACGAGCAACTGGACGATCCTGCTGATGGTGCTCTCGCAGGCCGTGCAGGTGGGCGTGGTGGGCTACGGCATCGGCGTCGGCCTGGCAGCGCTCTTCGGCTGGGGCAGCCGCGGCTTCACCAAGCTCGCCTTCTTCATGCCCTGGCAGGTGCTGGCCATCACCGCCGTGGCGGTGTTTTTTATCGTGCTCCTGGCGAGCCTGCTGTCGATCCGCAAGGTGCTCGTGGTCGATCCGGCGATCGTGTTTCGCGGGTGAATGCAGGAGCACCGGAATCCATGTCCATGACAGACGCCACCTCCCTGCAGCCCAGCGATGGCATGCCCGCCGCCGATGCGGCCGTGCGTGTCCGCGGCGTGACGAAGGATTTTGGCACGGGCGGTTCGCTGACGCGGGCCCTGCGGGGCGTCGATTTAGATGTGCCCTATGGCGAATTGCTGATCCTTGCGGGGCCGAGCGGCTGCGGCAAGACGACGCTCGTCTCGATCGTGGCGGGCACGCTCGAGCCGTCGGACGGTGAGGTGGTGGTGCTGGGCCAAGACCTCGTGGCGATGAGCAACGGCCGCAAGGTGAAATTCCGCCGCGAGAACGTCGGCTTCGTCTTCCAGGCCTATAACCTCCTGCCGTCGCTCACCGCCGCAGAGAATGCCGCGGTGCCGCTTCTGATCGCGGGCTGGCACCGGTCGCGAGCGGTGGAGGCAGCGAGCGTCTTGCTCGACAAGCTTGGCCTCGGTGACCGACTTGCGAACTTGCCGAGCGAACTCTCCGGCGGCCAGCAGCAGCGGGTGGCGATCGCCCGGGCGCTCGTGCACGAGCCGCGGCTGCTCGTCTGCGACGAGCCGACCAGCGCCCTCGACGCGGAGAACGGCCGGATCACGATGGAGCTGATCTCGAATATCGCCGTGCAGCCCGACCGGGCCGTGATCGTGGTCACGCACGACTCACGTGTCTATTCGTTTGCCGACCGGATCGCGAACATGGAAGACGGCCGCATCGAGTCGGTCGAGGCGGGGCCGCTCCGAACGGGCGCGTCGGGCGGGCGGTGACGGCGGCGCACCGCGACAACGCGTGCTGCACGGTTGGCGGATCGCGAACGACGACGCCCCGTCGTCGACCCCGTCACGGGCACCACTGGTCGTTCTGCTCGTAGCCAAGTCGGACGAGCGCATCGCCGAAGTGTTCGAGGAACTGGCGGTATAGGGGCTTGTTGAAATACGACTGCCACTGCCGCGGCTGGCCGGACCGGACGTGCCCCGGGGGGGCATTCACCCGGCCTGAAAACAGGCTGCCCTCGAAGGCTATCTGGAGCAGTTCGTCCATCTGATCTTCCGGGTATCCGAGAAAGGTGAAGATGTCCCGGAACCGACGCAACTCGACGTCTTCGATCAGGTCTTCGTATCTCGCCTCATAGAACGTCGGACGACCGTAATTCCAGGCCAGCATGTCGCGGATGGTCGATCCGGAGCAGTGCAGCATCTCGAACCGTATTTTTTCCTCCAGCGAAGGCAACCCGGCGAGTGTCTGCTGATAACTCCGGCCGTGGAACTGCGGGGCAGGGTCTGTGAGCCAGCGTTCGCTGGTGCACCGCTCGTGGTAAAAAACGCCCGATATGATGAGATCGCGAGGATCGCGGATAAGGTGCAACCCCCGGTGTGCGCCGGCTAAGCTGGAGAATCGGAAGCGGCTGTGATCCTGAAAAAAAACGTCGTAGCGCCGCGGCAGATGCCTTTGCTCGCCGATATAGAACACGAGCGATAGGCGGTCGCACACGGCCGAAAAAATGTCCTTCATCCAGACCGTTCCGCATTTATGGTGAGTCCCGACGAGCACCCTCTCAGCCTGCGATCCGAAGCCGAGG
>CAYSPN010000655.1:0-1877 GCA_964432895.1 uncultured Candidatus Kuenenia sp. | reverse complement strand
CCGCGTTCTTCCGGTGCAGTTCCAGCAGCCGCTTCATCATTCCATAGACAAGCGCGAGGTCGCCGCCCACGTGCGGCTGCACGTGGGTGCTGGCGATCTCGGCGCCGAAGAACAGCGCCCATGGGTCGCTCGGCACGGAGAAGTTCACAGTGCCCGTCTCGATGATCGGATTGATCGACACCACCTTCCCGCCACGGCGGCGGACCATCATCAGCGTCCGCATCAGCCGCGGATGGTTGCTGGCCGGATTGCCGCCGAGCAGGAAGACCATGTCGGCGTGTTCCATGTCGTCGAGCTTGACGGTGCCGGCGCCGGAGCCGATCACGCTGGTGAGGCCGACGCCGCTGGCCTGGTGGCAGTAGAAGCTGCAGTTGTTGACATGGTTCGTGCCATAGAGCCTCGCGAAGAGCTGCAGGAGGAAGCCCGCCTCATTGCTCGATCGGCCGCTGAAGTAGAAGAATGTCTCGTCGGGACGCGTCGCCCGCAGCTTCTTGGCGATCCGCTCCATGGCGTCGGCCCAGTCGATCGGTCGGTAGTGCTGCGAGCCCTTCTCCAGCACGACCGGCTGGACGAGCCGGCCGGAGTGCTCCATCTGATAGGGCGTGAACATCCGCAGTTGGGGCACGGAGTAGGTCTCGAAGAACGTCGGCTTCACGGCCCCCTGCATGTCGGCGACCATCGCCTGGAACGACTTCTTGCAGACCTCGGGAAAGTGCCCCGCCTCGTTGACCATGCCGCCCGACTGGCGGCCCATGCCCACGGCGCAGGTCTTGCAGGCATTCTTCGACCGCATCGCCTTCCAGAGGGCCCACAGGCCTCCGGCCTGACGTGCCTTCTTGAAGGTGTAGAGCACCGCCCGCCAGCCGCCGCCTGTTTTGACTCTGCCCATGGGTCACTCCGTCGAGGCTCAATCGCCGCAATCCACCGAAAGGTTGCCGTTCAAATGCTAACCGCGATAGGATGAGGGTCGCAAGCAGCGTATGGCCTCGCATCGTGCGTGGCCGAAGCGACTTGGCAGCTGGACTTCGAGGAGTTTTCATCAATGCGTGCAGCATGGATTTCGACGGTGGCGGCGATCGGCATCATCGCGGCGGCAACGGTCATGACGGGCACGGCTTCGGCCGAGGTCACGAGCGGGTATCAGGTGGGCGAATCGGTGGGCGCGATGACCGTGACCAAGGTCACCGGCAATCCGCTGGACGGCGTGCCGGATGGCAAGACGCTCTGCTACCGCTGCAAGATGGGTTCGCGGCCGGTGGTGATGGTGTTCGCCCGGACAGCCGACGAGAAGCTTGGGAAGCTCCTCAAGAAGCTCGACGAGGAGATCGAAGAGCACGCCAGCGCGAAGCTGACGGGCTTCGTCAATATGCTCGGCACCGATCCTGAGTCGCTGAAGAAGGACGCGGCTGAGTTCGTGAAGCTGCAAGGACTCGAGCGGATCGCGTTCGTGGTGCCCCAGGATTCGGCCAACGGCCCGGCCGACTACAAGATCGCGCCCGACGCCGACCTGACGGTTGTCTGCTTCAAGGGTGGCAAGGTGACGGCCAACCACGCCCTGGCCAAGGGTCAGCTCTCCGACGAGAAGATCGACGCGATCGTCGAGGCTGCCTGCTCGATGGCCGACTAGCTGGCTGTGGAAAAAGCCATCCCTGGCCTTTTTCCACGAAGTCGACCTCGCTGAAAAGCTCATAACGGTTCATGGCGGCCCGGGAGGCGAATGTCCCCCGGGCCGCTTTTTTGGCCGGCACACGGCCCGCCGGCTGACGGCCCGCGATCGACGGGTTATATTTTCCGCAACGACGGTCATCGCCCCTCGGGCGGCCGACCGTTTGTGGCAGCGTAGCTCAGTTGGTTAGAGCACCGGCTTCATAAGCCGG
>CAYSPN010000654.1:0-10444 GCA_964432895.1 uncultured Candidatus Kuenenia sp. | reverse complement strand
AAACCGCCGCACGAACGGACTTCGACCGACGTGCCGGCCGCATCGGTCTCCAGCACGCTCACGCCGACGACAGCCCGCTGGTCCAGCGGAAACTCCACCTCCACCAGATGCGGCAGCCCCGGCTGCGCCCCGGCGATCACGATCCCCTCCCAGGCGGGCTCACCGGCCGATCGCGCCGGCGGCAGACGCAGCATCGGCCCGAGCGGATGCACTTCGACGGTCGAGTGGCCCGACGCCAACAGACCGCTCAGCTTGGGCACGATCGACGACACGGAGGGCAGCGACACCGACGGCATTCTGGGCATGGGAACATTGGGCAGCGACACGTTCGGCATCGGTACATTGGGAATGGGAACGTTGGGCATGGGCACGCTTGGCAACGACATCGACGGCATCGGCATGGCCGGCATCGGCACATACGACATACCGACGCCCGGCAGGCGCCGAAGCCGCTCGTGCAGACGAGGGCTGCCCGGATCGAGCTCATGGATCACCTTCCAACCGTCTCCGTTCTCGGCGACAGGAGTGGCAGCGACGTCGGCGACCGCCACCACCTGCACCGTTCGCATCGCCAGGGGTCGTGACCACCGCAGGCCGCCCCGCTCGACCGCCTCCAGTTCGATGTCATACGCCCCTTCGCGGACCGGCAGTGGCACGTCGAACTGCACACGCTGATAGGCCTGAAGCCGCGGCTCGGCCACCGTGGCCGCGGCTTCCGCAAGGAGCAGCGACTGCACGACCAGCGGCTCGGCCTCGCCCGCTGCCTTCAGCCGCATTCTCAACTCGACCGCCCCCGCCCCCGGCGACCGCTTGGGCAGGAGCGGATCGACCACCATGCGAACGACCTCCCCCGGACGGAACAGCACCGTCGTGGCGACAGCGTTGCCGGCAGTCGCGATTGAGGCAAGAAATTCCACGCGCAGCCCATCGCCTGGAGCGGCCTTCAGCGTCAGCCGGTTGCCGTCCCGATCAAGCACCTGTTGCTTGGCGTCCAGCACGAGGTCGGCGACGGCCGCCTCGAAGCTCGTGGCGGATCGTTCATCGCCATCGGCAAACAGCCGCACCGCGATCCGTGCACCGCGCCACCGTGGAATCACCAACTCGACGCCATCACCACCCCGTCGGATCGGCTCATGAACGAAGATTGTGTTGCCGGCAGAGTGGGCAGTGGCAGCCGCGTCGACATCGCCACAGAGCGTCTGCCACTGGAGTTCCTCGGGCTGGTCCGCCTCGCCCCCGGCGGGCACCAGCCGGACCGTCCCCGACCAGGCGTGGGCCTTCCCGCCCCCCCAGTTCACACGAATGGTGACGGGCCGCTCAGGCAACGCAGCTTCCTGCGCGGCCGCTGAAGTCGGCACCCAGCCGGTCGTCAGCGCGAGCACGGCGAGCAACAGGCAGCCCTGCCGACGGCGGTAGGCGAAGCGTGGGACGGATTGTGACAACAGGCGCACCATCGGGGGATGGTAGCGGGAGCCAACCCGTGCCACCAAGCGGGTTTTGCAGCCGCAAAACAGAGGTTTTGAGCCCTTTATCCGATCGTCGTCTCTGGCAACGGCGCCTGCCAGGCGGCCTGACCGTCACCCGCACGGACCTGTTCCAACAGTGCCTCCAGTGCCCCGGCAACATCGCTGCAGCGGTTGGCCACATCGGCCAGCTCGAAGAAGTCATCCGGTTTGGCGAAGAGCCGGATCCGTCGTTCGCGAGAGGGGCTCGACTCCGCTGGTGCGGGCATGGCGTCCAGGACGCCATGCCACGCCGGCGTGACGATCGCGGCCCCGTCGGCCCCCGCCACGATCACGCGATCGCGGATCGGTGGCGACCAGTGCTCGAACAGCGGGGTCAGGCTCACACCCCGCCATGGCGCCAAGGCATCGACACCAGTTGCCCCCGGCTGTGATCCCATTCCTCGCGACACCAGATCCGCGAGCGTGCAACCAAGGTCGGCAGGTACGACCAGCCCGCCATGCCGCTGGGCCGCCATCCGCCCGGCCGCATCCTCGAAGATCGCCGGCACATGAATCAGTTCGCCAAACGGCAGCTCCCGTCCGCCGCTGCCCACCCAGCCATGCAGCCCAAGCGGCAGACCGCGAACCCCAACGACGAGCACGGCCCAGGGACCGGCCGCCGAAGTCTTCCCCTGCCGCACCGCGTCGAACAGCCTGCCCAACTGGCTGTCGAGCAACGTGACCTGACCGGCGAACACCTGGCGAATGCCCACGACCAGATCAGGATCAGTGTTCGCATCCACCGCGAATCCCGGCACGCGGGCCCCGCTCGGCGGGGGCGGATCCTCAGGATCGATGTACCGGTCGCGATACCGTTCCGGGGCATCCCACGTCACGTTCAGGCTACCGACGTGGCACCACACCAGTCGGTGCTCTTTCGAGGCGATCACCTCGAGGGCCGCATCGACAAGCCTGGCGAGGCAGGTCTGGGCGTCGTCCTCCTCGACCTTCTCTTTCTTCACTGCCTCGACAAGCCGCACGCCAACCGCCGGCCCCAGGCCGTCGGCAGTCATGCCAGCCGCTACGGCAGCGTCGTCAGTGACGACCACCGGCCGCCAGCCGCCGGCCGCAGCCGTAGCCAGGAGCGTCTGGCTCTCCGTCGACGCATCGGTGGCCAACAGATCGTGGAGCGTGTCCATGGCCGTTGGTGACGGCGTGATCACACGGTCGAACACGACCCCTCGCGCCGCGAGACTGTCGAGCGATGGCGTCGCCACCCAGGTGGCGCCGTAGGCGGCCAGCATCCAGGCCGGCAACCGGTCGATGGTGACGACGAGCAGCCCCGGTGGCTGGGCCGACGACGGGATGTCGATGAGGTTTGGGTTGGGATCCATACACTCCTAGTGTCCGCTGCCGACGCTGTTTGCACCATCCATGGCATCTGTGCCACATTCTCGGGCTGCTTTGGCCTGCCTGGCCACGCCGCCCTCTTGCCCCCTGCCACATCTGCCTCTGTCTCAGCAGGGGCCCGCGAGAACGCCATGACCTCCACGACCGCCACCCGGCACGGGTTTGCGACGCACCCGTCCGCCACCACCGGCATGCCGCCGGGCATCCCCTACATCGTCGGCAACGAGGCGGCGGAGCGATTTTCGTTCTACGGCATGAAGACGATCCTGGTCGTGTTCATGACGCAGTTTCTGCATTCCACGGCGGGCGGCCCCGACTTCATGACGGAGCCCGAGTCACGGGAGTGGATGCACCTCTTCGTCGCCAGCGCCTACTTCTTTCCGATCATTGGCGGCATCGTGGCCGACGCCTTTCTCGGCAAGTATCTCACGATCCTGCTGCTGTCGATCGTCTACTGCCTTGGGCACCTCTGCCTGGCGCTGATGGACCTGCCGCAGCCGCTGCTGGCGGCCACGCTCACGCCCCGCGGCTGGCTGTTGGCCGGTCTGGCTCTCGTCGCCATCGGGTCCGGCGGCATCAAGCCCTGCGTGTCGGCCCACGTGGGCGACCAGTTCGGCCAGTCGAACCGCCACCTGCTCGAGCGGGTGTTCGGCTGGTTTTATTTCGCGATCAACTTCGGCTCGTTCTTCTCGACACTCCTCACGCCGTGGCTGCTCAGGAACTATGGCGCGGGCTGGGCCTTCGGCGTGCCCGGCATTCTCATGGCGTTGGCCACGCTCGTGTTCTGGCTGGGGCGGCACCGATTCATCCACGTGCCGCCCCGCGGCCCGCGGTACTTCGCCGAGACGTTCGGCCCAGAAGGCTTGGCCGCCATTTTCAAGCTCGTGCCGCTCTACCTGCTCGTGGCCGTGTTCTGGTCGCTTTATGACCAGTCCGGAGGGGCATGGGTGCAGCAGGCGCAGCAGATGGACCGGCGGTTCCTCGGCGTCGAATGGCTGGAAAGCCAGGTCCAGGCCATCAACCCGCTCCTGGTGTTGGTGTTCATCCCACTCTTCAGTCTGGTGGTCTACCCGACCGTTGCGCGGTTCGTCCGCCTCACGCCGCTTCGCAAGATCCTCGCCGGCTTCCTGCTGACGATCCTCGCGTTTGCCATCACGGCGCATGCGCAGCGGCTCATTGACACGGAGGCACGTCGGTTTCGGGGCGTCGTCGCGCCGGTCGCAGCCGCCGCCGGTGTGGACCATGGGGCGACGGAGGCCGCCATGCGGAAGGCTGGCCTCAACGCGTTGGCTGACACGCTCAAGAATGGGGCTGGTCGGGAGCACGGCGACGGTTCCGCCGGGCCGCAGGCCAACAACGCCTGCGTGGAGGCGATGGTCAACGCCGGCGTCGCAGTGACCACGGACGGCTCGCAGCTCACCGCCCGCTGGCCCTCCGTGGGCTGGCAGCTGCTGGCCTACGTGGTGATCACGGCCGCGGAGATCCTCGTGTCGATCACCTGCCTCGAATTCAGCTACACCCAGGCCCCGCCGCAGATGAAGTCGCTGATCATGAGCTTGTATCTGCTGAGCGTGTCGCTGGGCAACCTGTTCACGGCGCTGGTCAACACGTTCTCCCAGGATGCGGCCGGCAATTCCCTGCTGGCCGGGGCGACGTATTACTGGTTTTTCTGCGGGTGCATGGCCGCGGCCACCATCCTCTTGCTGCCGCTGCTATGGACCTATCGTCCCCACGAATACCTCCAGGACGATGCCATGGAATAACTCGGGAGTGGCTCGGCCAGGTCCGACGGCATGGTGCCGGGGGGGCGGCGTCTGGTACGCTTCGAGCGAGGTGTTTTCCATGGTGCGTTTCACATCCATCGACCGCCGGGATTTCCTGGCTGCTGCGGCAGCGGCGATCGCCACGTCGCCGGCCTGGGCCGCGGCCGCCCCCGCGATGGCTCCCCTCTTCCGCATCTCGCTGGCGGAATGGTCGCTGCATCGCACCATCTTCGCCGGCAAGCTCGACAACCTCGATTTCCCTCGCGCCGCCAAGCAGCAGTTCGGCATCGACGCGGTCGAATACGTCAACCAATTCTTCAAGGACAAGGCGAAGGATGCGGCCTACTTGGCCGACCTCGCCAAGCGGGCGAGTGACGAGGGCGTGACGAACGTCCTGATCATGTGCGATGGTCTCGGCAACCTCGGAGATCCCGAGGCCGCTGCCCGCACCAAGGCGATCGAGAATCATTTCCCTTGGGTCGAGGCGGCCAAGCGGCTCGGCTGCCACTCGATCCGGGTGAACGCAGGTAGCAAGGGCTCTCCGGAGGAGCAGCAGAAGCTCGCGGCCGACGGACTCTCGCGGCTATCCGACTATGCCGCCCAAATGGACATTGCTGTCATCGTGGAAAACCACGGCGGGCTCTCCAGCAACGGCGAGTGGCTGTCTGGGGTGATGAAGCTCGTCAACAAGCCGAACTGCGGCACGCTGCCCGACTTCGGCAACTTCCACGACTACGATCGCTACCGGGGCGTGGAGGAACTGCTCCCCTTTGCGAAGGGCGTCAGCGCCAAGAGTCACGAATTCGACGCCGATGGCAACGAGGTGCGAACCGACTACCGCCGGATGCTGCAGCTGGTCATTGCCGCCGGTTACCGTGGCTGGGTGGGCATTGAATACGAGGGGAACGCCCTGCCGGAGCCGGAGGGAATCCTGGCCACCAAGAAGCTGCTCGAAAAGGTGCGGTCGGAGTTGCAGGCGTAGAGGCGGCTTCACGAAAAACATCGCATCGTGCGATTTTTTCTTGGCGGGCCTCCGCCCGCTGGTGCTCACACGGCCCTCCGGGCCTGGCGCAGGTTGTGCTCACTCCGCGGGCAGCTTCGCGAGGTCGAAATCGACGACGACCGGAAAATGGTCGGAGATGTCGAGATCGATCGCATGACAGACGTGGGCCCGCGTGATCGCCGGCACGAGGTCGCGGTGCACGAGCACGTGGTCGATCATTGTGAACACGTCGTCGGCGTCGGCCGCGCCGTTCTCGTTGAAATCCCAGTGCGAGGTGTAGCGGTCGGCCACCCGGGGGATGAACTGCGCCGCGTTGACGAGTTCATCGCCTGCCGAGGCGTCGTCGTAATCCTTGAGGTCGTGGAGCACGGTCGTCCGCGTGCGGCGGCTGGAGTCGGCCATCGGCACGTCGGGGTCGTAGTCGTTGATGTCGCCGAGCACGATCGGCGTGTAGCCGCGGGCGACGAACTCCCGCCGCACGACCTCACGGGCGATCGACGTCTCGGCCATCCGCTGCGCGTTGCTGCCGACATCGGAGGGATTGCTCTTTAAGTGCACTCCCAGCAGGGCGATCTTCCGGCCACAGACCGTGAAATAGGCCGCCGCATGCCGCTGCAACACCGCCTGTTCGTTCCGAGTGACGCCACCGTTATCGACATGGCTGTAGCTGCGACGCATCCATCCGTCGCCGCCATCGGCCGCCGTGTCGCGAGCCTCGGCTGTCTGCACCTCGGCGGTGGCATCACCATTCCGGGGCCGCTTGGCCGACCGCTTGGTGCCCGACGGCACGAAGATGTGGATCGGGCGACCATCCACCTCGTCGGGCGCGATCCGGGAGAGGATGGCGACGTCGAATCCGGAAAACTTGTCCCGCCCATCCACGTGATAGCCGTGATAGTCCTTGAGCCCCTTGGCATGGAGCAGGTTCACGACCGCATCGACGCCCTCACGCGACACCACCTCCGGCATCACCACGATGTCGGGCGCCAGGGTCTCGATCACGGCGGCGACGTGTTCCAGGTGGCGGCGGCGGGCTGGCTCGAACCGGAAGCGAGTGAGCGTGGTCCGCTCACCGGGGGCGGCGAGATTCTCCACATTGAAACAGGCGACCCGCAGAAGGCACGCCGGTGGCGTCGTCCGCTCCTCGGCCCGCGCCGATATTCCCCAGGGCATCGTCAGCATCACCACAAACGGGAGCAGGAGCAGCCGCAGGTCGGTTGCAGACGCTGAGCGTGCCGTCGCCAATGAGAGAGCCTCGATACGCGACAACCGTTGACGGACGCTGTTCATCACCGCTAGAGTTTTCTTATTCGAATTGTCACGCTGCACACCCGACCCTCCACCCAGGCCATGACACTCCCACAGGATACACATCTTTTGTCTGCCCCGCCTGTGGCGTCGCAGACCCGCCCGCCCAAGAAGTCCCGCGCGGCCGGAGGCGACAAGCTCAGCCAGCTCGTGGAGGTCAACGAGACGCACGTCGGTCGGGGCGTGTTTGCCCGGCGGAAGCTCAAGGCGGGCATGGTGCTTGGCGAGATTCAGGGTCAGATTTTCCCGGTGGAGCCCGAAGATCCGAGCTATTGCATGGAATTGCCAAGCGGTATGGTGCTGGAACCGGCCGCTCCGCTGCGATTTCTGAACCACAGTTGCGATCCCAACTGCGAGCTTTTCTATTGGTTTGACGAGGATGGAAGCCTTCAGGAAGACCGGCTGTGGCTGCAAACGATCCGTTCGATCAACGCGGGCGACGAACTGCTGATCGACTATTGCTGGCCGGCCGACGCGGCGATCCCGTGCCGCTGCGGGGTGCCGGGCTGCCGGGGCTGGATCGTCGATCCGGAGGAACTGCACCTCCTGCCGCAGGCCGTTGGCGATTCTTCGCCGCAGTCGCCGTCGGGCTCCTGACGCTGCTGTCCGCATTCGGGCTGTCGCGGCTGAAGATCGACGACGACCTGCGGTCGCTGCTGCGCGACGCCGATGCCGACTTCCGGCTGGTCGACGAAGTGGCGGCCCGATTCGGCGCCCCCGATCGTGATTGCATCATCCGGGCCACCGCCCGCTCCGGCGACCTCTTTGATGGCCCCTCGCTCGCGGCGCTGCGTTCGCTCGCCGACAGCCTGGCTGCGATTGACGGCGTGGAGCAGGTGCGGTCGATGTACGACATCCGTCGGCAGGGCGTCGCCGGTGCGGTGCTGCCGGTGATCCCGCATGTCGAGGGGCAGCTTACGGCGGCGGATGGCGAAGCCGCCAAGGCCCGCGCCGTCAGCCATCCCTTGATTGCAGGCCACCTGCTGTCCGCCGACGCCACCACCAGCCTTCTCATCGCCCGCCTGTCCGCCGCCGCCGACAAGACGCCCCGACAGGGCGAGGTGGTGGCCCGCATTGAGAAGCTTCTTGCCGACGAACAGAGAGACGACAAGTCCGGCGTGCTGAAGCTTGCCCTCACCGGCCTGCCGGCCCTCCGCGAGCAGGCGGCGCAGGCGCTCCGCCGTGACATGCTATTTTTCAACTCGCTCGGACTCGGCCTAGCCGTCGTCTTGTCGGCGGTCGTGGCACGGAGCCTGCGATCGACGGTGGTCGCCTGCCTGCCACCATTCGTGGGTGCGGTGTGGGCCATGGGCATCCTCGGCCTCTCGGGCGTGCCGGTGAACCTGCTCACCAGCGTGGTGCCGTCGCTGGCCCTCGTGGTGGGCACCTGTGACTCGATCCATTTCATCGAGGACATGCGGCGGAGTGCGCGGCGTGGCGTGGCTGGCGCGGCGGCGTCGAACGGGGCCATTCGGCGGGTGGGCGTGGCCTGCGGCCTGACGAGCCTGGTGACGGCGATCGGGTTCGCCTCGCTCGCGGCAGCACGCATCGATGCGGTGCGAAACTTCGGCCTGGCGGCGGCCGCCGGCGCTGTGGCTAGTTTTCTCGCCGTCACACTGATCACTCCCCTCCTCGCCGCCACGCCGGCATTCAGCGGCATGCGGCTGGGACGATCCTCCCGACTCGCGGGCCGTCTTGCGAGCGGACTCACGGCATTTTCGGTGCGGCACGCCCGGCCGATCGCTGCGGTGGGCTGCGTCGCCACGCTCCTGCTGGCGGTCTTGGCCGCGCGGCTCGACGCCGACAATCGCGTCGCCGACAGCCTGCCACGCGGCGCGGCGGCCTCCCAGACACTGGCCA
Source organism: uncultured Candidatus Kuenenia sp. (assembly GCA_964432895.1). GTDB lineage: Bacteria > Planctomycetota > Planctomycetia > Pirellulales > UBA1268 > CAMCQY01. The sequence goes on along the minus strand of CAYSPN010000654.1, from coordinate 1,655 downwards.
GCGTCGACCGTGAGTTTGGCGGCGTGATGGGGGTCGATGTGGTGGTCCGTTGGCCGGAGGGACTCGGCTGGCTCGACGCTCCGGTGGTCGAGGCGCTCGGAAAGGTGCACGACGTTCTTGAAAAGTCGGGCGGTGTCACCAGGGCCATTTCGTTGGCCACGGTGGCCGGCACGCTTCCAGAGCGAGCCAAGCAGCGGCTCGATGCCTCGGAGTTTCGCGATCTGGTGGACGAGGAGGGCCGCATGGCGATCGTGCGGGCCCGCGTGAGTGACCTGGGCTCGCGGACGCTGGAGGGTGTCTACGATCGGATCGATGAGGGGCTGGCCACGATCGCCGCCGATCGCCCCGGCTGGAGATTCGAACTGGCTGGGATGTCGGTCGTCTCGGCCCGTAACATCCGTCAACTGGTTCGCGACTTGGGCTCCAGCCTTCTGCTGGAGGTGGCCGTCATCGGTGGCATTCTCGCGATCGCCTTCCGCTCGCCGCTGGCGGGCATCGTGAGCCTGATACCGAACGTCTTTCCACTCGCGGTGATCGGGGCGCTGCTCGTGGCGCTCGGCAGATCGCTCGATCCAGCCACCGTGATCGTGTTCAACGTCTGCCTCGGGCTCGCGGTCGACGACACGGTGCATGTGCTTTCGGCGTTGCAACGCCAGCGTCGCGAGGGGCTGTCGATCGCCAGCGCCGTCCGCCGCGCCGTCGCCGAGACGGGCAATGCCGTCGTGCTCGGCGGAATTGTGCTGGCGATCGGATTTGCGGCCGTCACGGTGAGCAGCGTGCCGGCGCTCGCGGGATTCGGCATGCTCGCCTGCGCCGCGGTGGCCGCGGCCACGGTTGCGGAGCTCGTGTTTCTGCCGGCCCTGCTCGTCGTGACCGACGCCGTTGTGCGACGGCGACCGGCAGCCCGTCGAGACGGCATCTTCGGCAGGGAGCCACTGCCGTGGCCGGCCATCGACGGCAGCCAACGTTCCACAGGCAAACTGGCCGGATAGCAACTGATCGTTGGGCTGCTCGATCGGGAGTTGTTCCGGGGCTGCCCACGCCCCGTCGCCGGACGTTCGCTACGGCCTTCGTGGCCTCCGCTCACTCCATGCTGCCTGCGCTTCGCCATCCATGGCTCCGCTGGTCAGCAAGGCCGGCTCTCGGGGCATGGACAACCCCTCACGGATTCCGGCGAGTGCGTTTCAGCCCTGTGTCGCCGCCATCACGTCGGCGACGGCTTCGACCGCCTGCACGATCTGCTCTTCGCTGTGTTCGCTGGTGATGAAGAACCGCACCCGGGCGGCACTCTCGCGAACGGCCGGGTAGAGAATCGGCCGGGCGTTGATGCCCCGCTCCAGCAGCATCTGCGAGACGAGAATCGCCCGCGAGGAACTGCCGACGATGACGGGGATCACGGGCGTGTCGCTGCTCTCGCCGGTGTCGAGATCGCAGTCGGCGGCGAGTTTCAGAAACAGCTCCGACCGCTCCCGCAGCCGGGTTACCCGCCACGGCTCCCGCTGGATCACCCGCAGGCCCTCGAGCGCCGCGGCGGCGTTCGGTGGCGAGCAGGCTGTCGAAAAGACGAACGCGGGCGTCGTGTAGCCGAGATAGCGGATCAGCCGCTCGCCCCCGGCGAGGTAGCCGCCGCCGGCCCCGAGGGCCTTGCTGATCGT
>CAYSPN010000653.1:0-11122 GCA_964432895.1 uncultured Candidatus Kuenenia sp. | reverse complement strand
GGCGGTATCGCAGGAGAGCTTGGGAGTGTCGGCCGCCGTGCTTCCAGGGAATGCCCCCAGCTGCCACCGGCCGTCGGGCTGCTGCGCCCGCGCGAGGAAGTCGAGTCCGCGATCGACCATCGCATCGGCCGCCACCCGGGTCTTCTCACGAATGGCCAACTCGCTCGCCGGCTGCTCGCGACCGCGGGCATCGCGGGAGGCTCGCGACCGACGGGCGAAAGGGATGGCGATTTCACGGACGCGTCCCTCGACCGGCAACGTCACGGCGGCTACGCGGTCGAGCGGCTGGGGAACGATCATGGCGACCGGGGCGTCGCCTCGCTCTCGGGCCGACAGGCCTCCCGCAACAACGCCGGCCTCCGCGAGACTCGAAAGCTCCTCGACGTCTACCGCATTGTCGCCTTCGCCGACATCAGCCGCGGCCGCCATCGCCGGGCCGCGTGCCGAGGCGGCCAGCCGGTCGCCCAGCCGCGATATGGTGCGTGGGGACGGCGCCATGGTGGCAGAGCCGGCGTTGGGCGAAGCCCCGCCGGCAGCGCCCGCCATCGCGGGGACTGCAAGCGTGGCGACTGTCGCAGACGGCCCGGTGGCCGAGCCGATATCGCCGGTGGGTGAGGAGCGGGCGAGTAGAGTCGGCGATGCCGCACTGCCGGCGATGGCGGCGCCATTCGCCGCAGCATTCCCCGGCGGCGCATCGCCCATGCCGACGGCGGATGGCCTGCCAGTGCCAGGTCGTGTGACGGCAATCCCCGCTGCGGCCCTCGGCGCTGCGGCCGGCTCGCCGATGGCAGACGAGTCGGTGCCATCATCGACGGCAGCATCGCGTGGCATCCTCGGGCTGCGGAGCGGCGCCCAGCCGCCACGATCCGCCCGTGCTGCCGCATCGGCCAGACTGGTGGTCGAGGATTGCGGCCGGGGCACGGCGGTGGCCGCGGCTCGGGGGGCGGTATTGGCCATGGCAGTGACGGGCGGTGCAGGAGTGGCCGCCGCCGCACCCTCGGCCATCGCGCGGCGGCCCGCCGGACTCGGGGCCTGCGGCTGCGGCAGATCGGATGCAGCAGTGGCGGCCCCACCACTTCCAGATGTGGGCAATCGTGGCGGCAGCGATGGCGCGACCGGCAGGGGTGGAGCTGTCATGGCCACCTCGCGAGGCCGACGGCGGGAAACGCCCGCCGACTCCTGCTCGGCCGATCGTGGTCGCGACGCGGCCGGTGTGGGCGTGGAGGCTGTGGTGTCTGCGCCCGGCGTTGCAGCAATCCGATCGGCGGTAGAGGCGGCGGGAGGCTCCGCCGCGGTTGCCAGGCGTTGCCGGTCGGGAGCGGTGACGTCGTCTGCAACGCGGGCGGCTGCGGGTTCGCGGAGTGCCGTGGGACGCTTGAGCACAGGCGGTGTGACGGCGATCGGAAGCGGCTGCTCCGGCTGCGGGACCGCGGGCGACAGTGGGCTACGGTCGGGGACGGTCCGTGGCGTGTCGGGGGGCTGTCGGGGCATCACCTGCATGTCGAGCGGCCGTTCGTGGGCGGGTTGTGCCATGGGCGACTTCGGCACCTGGAGCGGGAAGTCCGCCACCATCTTCGGATTGATAGCCGGCTTGGGCGCGGTGGCATCCTGAGGCTTGCTGCCGAGCAGCGTCAGCCGGGTGACTGTCAGGCCGCCCCAGAGCAGCAGATGGATCAGCCCGCTGGCGATGGCGGCCAGGGCCAGGCGACGCGCATACACGCTTCGTTCCGGCATGACGGCACGCTGGTGGGGAGTGGATGCCATGGTGATGAACGGCCGATGCACTGCACCGGCCGACTACTGTTCCTGCTCTTCCGCAGACTGCACCTGATAGTCCTCGATTCCCGCCTCCACGCAGGCATTCATCGCGGCCACGACATACTTATGGGCGACATTTTCGTCGGCCCGGACGATCACCGTCTGCCGTTTTGGATTGTCCACGGACGCCTGCTTCAAGAGCGTCTGCAGGTCGCCGATCGTGACCGGCCGGGCGCCCACGAAGTAGTTCCCCTCGCGGTCGATGTTCACGAGAAACTCCCGCGGCCTGCTTGTGAGCGGCTTGGCGGCACTGGCCTTGGGCAGCACGACGTCGATGAAGCGGTCGGCCTCGTCGAGCTTGCTCGCGACGAGAAAGAAGATCATCAGGAGAAACACGACGTCGATCATGGGCGTCAGTTCCAGCCCGCCACCGAGACGCCCCTTGTTGATCCGCACGCTCATGACTTCCTCGCCGGTGTCGTCTCGGCGGCGAGCTGCGCGGGAGTCACGCGGCCGCGGTTCTCATACTTCTCGAACTGCGGCAGCATGCCTGCCACGACGCCGTCGACGCGGCGGAAGCCCGCCAGGATGCGTCCTTCGAGGAAATGGGCGATGACGGCGGCGGGGATCGCCACGCACAGGCCAGCGAATGTCGTGATCAGTGCCACGTAGATCCCCTGCGCCAGTTCCGCCGCACGGTTGGCGCCCGCCTCGAGATTCGCCGTCGTATAGAAGGCGAGGATCATTCCCTGCACTGTGCCGAGGAGCCCGAGCAGGGGAGTGACTGTTACGGCAAGGCTGATCGGCCGGATGTTGGCATACATGGCGGAGGCATCACGTTCCTTGGTAACGTCGGCCGCATGCTCGATCTCCGGCAGCGGCCTGCCGAGCCGGTCGAGCATCGCGCGGACGACGTCGGCGGCGGCCGAGGGATGCTCCTTGCAGAGTTGGTAGACCTTGCGGGGGTCGAACGCGCCCTCGGAGGCCAGCCGCGACAGACCGGCGGTGAATCCCCGAGGCACGAAGCGACTCCGCCGCAGCGCGATGAGCCGCTCGATGCCGAACGTCAGCACCACGAGCGACATCGCCACGATCGGCCACATCAGGACGCCGCCGGCAAGGAACAGTTCCCAGAGCGTCTGCACGCGGGCAAGGTTATTCATGGTTCACTTCCGCCCGTGTCGTGGAGGGCGATTCTAAAGGGATTGGGCTTACTTCGGTGATCCGCCAAGGGAATCGAGCCGTTTCTTCGCGGCCGGTGTCTGCGGTGAATCGGGATACCGTTCCACCAGTTCGGCGTAGAGTCCGCGGGCCTTGTCCGGCTGCTCCAACACCTCGAAACAGCGGGCCGCCTCGAAGGTGGCCTGGGCCTGCCAGGGATGAAACGCAGCCGGAGCCTGCTTTTCGCCGAAGCCGTAGGCCACCTTGAAGAAGGCCTTGATCGCCTCCTTGTGATTCCCCTGTTCGAAGAGCACCTCGCCCTCCATGAGCCGGGCACGGGCCGCGATCTCCGTCCGGGCGGCATCGGCCACGGCGCGGTATCCGGCCAACGACTCATCGAGCCGGCCGAGGTTTTGCCGTGCCCAGGCGGCCGCATAGCGGGCCTGCGGAGCCTGCGGTGAGGTTGGCTCGGCGGCGACGAAGCGGTCGGCCATCGCAAGACTCTCGGCCCACTTCTCCTGGCTCGCCAGAGCCTCGGCCCCCCGCACCACCGCGAGGCCCCGGAGCTCAGCCGAGGGGAGCCGCTTGGGATCGACCAGCGCCGCCTGGAAGGCCGCCGCCGCCTCGGAGGGCTTGCCTGCCTTGAAGAGCGATTCGCCCCGCATTGCCTCGGCGTCGGCGGCGAGCGGACCGTCCGGATGTCGGGCGAGCTGCTCGGCGAATGTCTGCGCCGCATCCGCGTGGTCGCCGCGGGAGACGAAGGTCCATGCCAGCTTGTGGCGGGCCTGCTCCAAAAGTGCGGCGTTGCGTGCGGCGTTGGCCTTGCCGGCCTTCGCCGCGGCCTCGGCGCGATCGATCGCCGCGCGATACGCGGTGGCGGCCTCGGCATACCGCCCTGCATTCCATGCCTGCTCGCCCAGTTCGAACCAGGCGTCGGCGGCGTGCGTTGACTCGGGGAACCGTTTGACGAACGTGGTGAACGTCGCTGTCGCGTCATCGCCACGGCCGGCCAGCATCAGGGCCGCCCCCATCTCGAACATCGCGCGGTCGGCCCCGGGGCCGTCGGGCTGGGCGTCGAGCAGTTTCTTGAACGCCGCGGCTGCCTCGGCATGCTGCTTCATTCCAGTCAGGCAGAGCCCCTCCAAGAGCATCGCCTCCGGGATGGCGTCTGCGTCGATCGATTGTCCGGCCGTCTCTCGGGCGATCACGGCCCGGGCATCGGCCAGCCCTCTCGCGAAGTCGGCCTTCCGTTGCCGGACATCGGCCCTTGCGAGCAGCGCGGGCACCGCGGCGGTGGAGTCGGGATACGCATCGACGAGCTCCGTCCATGCCTTGATGGCGTCGTCGAGCCTTCCCTTCGCCTCGTGGCACCAGCCACTGGAGAGCAGGCTCCATGCGGCTCGCGAGCCCTTGGGCTTGAGGGCACGGGCCTTGCCGAAGGCCTGGATCGCCTCGTCGTGCCGGCCCGCGTCCTGCCGCACCTGGCCGAGCCGATACCATGCCACGTCGGCATTCCGCGCATTGGGAAACTCCGCCACGAGCCGCTCCGCCGTGGCGAGCGCCCCGGCCTTGTCGCCGGTCTCCCGCTGCGCCCGCACCAACAGCAGGAGGGACTCGTCACGACGGGGCCACTTGGGCTGGCTGCGGTCGAGCGCGACGAGCATCTTCGCGGCCTCGGCTGGCTTCTTCAGTTCGACGAGCGCCGTCGCGTCGAGCAGGGCCGCTTCGGCCGCCGAATCGTCCTTCAGTCCTGCGGCGGCGGCGACGAGCACGTCATGGGCCTGCTGCCATTGCTTCGTCGCGATCAGCGCCACTCCCTGCCGCAGCCGCCAGCGGGCGAGCTGCGCCGGCGCGACCGCAGGCGGCCCCGCTGCTGCGGCGATCAGCTCCTGATAGGCCGCGGCGGCTGCCGCGGCATCCCCCCCGGCCAGGATCGCCTCGGCGCGAATCGCTTTCACGTCGGTCAGGGTGGCGTCGGCTTTTCCCTGTGCGGCGTGGGCCTTGAGGAAGCGATCGGCCTCCGCGAGTGCCTCCTTCGGCTTACCGACCTCGAGGAGCGCGAGCGCCGCCATCGAGCCGGCCGTCTTCGCGGCAGGCTCGTCGGGATAGTCTTTGGCGATCTGCGCATAAGCCGCGGCGGCATCGCTTCTCCCCTTGCCATCGGGAACTTCCCAGAGCGCATCAGCCCGGTCGAGTGAGAGCCGGGCCATCATGCGCCGCGTCTCGGCCTCGGGCTTGCGGCCGCCGACCGCGAGCTTCGCCAATGCCTGCTCGGCGATCTGCGCGGCACGAGCCGGCTGTTTCGCGTCGATCTCGAGGAGGGCGAGTCGATGGGCAGCCTCTGCCGCTTCCGGTGCGTCGCTCGTGGTGAGCTTGCCCAGCCAGAGGCGTGCCTCGTCGGGTTTGTGTGCCTCCGCAAACGCGATGCCGGCGGAGAGTTGTGCCCGCGCCGCCCGCTGCGAGTCGGGAAAGCGTTCGGCGAGGCGGCTGTACGCGGCGGCCGCGCCGGGCCAGTCTTTTCGGTTCCACCGTGCCATCGCCAGTCGTTCGAGGGCGTCGGCGGCCCGGCTTCCCTCTCCGTCCACCACGGGGGCGAGAATCTTCTCCACGGCGGCGGAGTTGCCGCCGGCTGCGGCCAGATCCGCCCGCCAGATTGCGACGTCGGGAGCCAGGGCATGCGTGGAAAAGGATTCGGCGAACCGTTTCAGGGTGGCGGTCGCCTCGTCACGCTTGCCGGTCTCGGCCTGGCCCACGCCGAGGGCATAGAGCACCTCCGGCAGACGCGGATTCTTCTCATGCTCCCGGACGAACCGCTGCCAGACGGTGATCGCCTCGTCGCGTTTGCCCGACTGCCAGAGCGACTCGCCGAGGAAAAAGAGAGCATCCGCCATCTGCGGCTGTCCGTCGCCGTGTCGCACGAAGTCGTCGAGGCTGCGGGATGCTGCGGCGTAAGCCTCCGCCGTTGGTTTCGTCTGGGCCGCCTGGAAGGCAATCCTTCCGAGCTCCCAGCGTGCGAGCGATAGCGTGGCGGCATCGGCCTTACTCGCGATCACACCTCGAAACGTCTCGGTGGCCTTGTCCTGCTGGTCGTTCTTGAGCTGGCAGATGGCCAGGTAGTAGCGGCCCTTGTCGGCCAGCGGGTCCGCAGGGTGGGCCTTGATGAGCGATTCCCATTCCTCGGCCGCGAGTTCCCATGCCTCGCGGTTTTGCAACGCCGCTGCCGTGGCATACGCCGAGCGGGCGGCCTCGCTCGAGCCACCTGCGTCTTGCGCCCGGGCACCCGCTGCGGTTGCCAGCAGGGCCACCGTCATCAGGAGGCCGATGCGTGCGGAGAGGCCGCGTGTCGCGCGAATGCCGATCATCGGAGGGTCCGTCGGAGGCCGCCGAAGGGATGTTCGATCCACGGAAACCATGAATGTACCCATGTGACTGCGGCAGGTCACTGGGAAAAAACGCCGTTTCAGCACCGCTTTTGACCTGCGGGCGGATAATGGTCGTCGAGACGTTCTGAACAGATCCGGCACGGACAGCCCCGGGAGATGCTGTCCATGATCCGTTCGTCTGGTGCACTGTCGGTCGTGCCCAACATGCCCGACTATGAGCGGGCGTGTGCGGAGTTCTCCTGGGAGTGGGCCAGAGGGCTCCTCGATGGGCTCCCTGAGGGCCGCGGGCTCAACATCGCCTACGAGGCGGTCGATCGCCATGCGGTGTCGGGCTGCGAAGACCATGTGGCCATCCGCTTCCTGCCGCTGTCGGGGCCGCGTCGCGACATCACGTACGCTGAGCTCGCGCAGCTCACGAACCGCTTTGCGAACGTTCTCGAGCACCTCGGCGTGCGGCCGGGCGATCGCGTGTTCGTGCTCATCGGCCGCATCCCTGAACTCTTCGTCGCGGCGCTGGGCACGCTCAAGGCACGTGCCGTCTTCGCGCCGCTCTTTGCGGCGTTTGGTCCCGAGCCACTGCTCGCCCGCATCGAGATCGGTCGGCCACGTGTCCTGGTCACCACGCAGAGTCTCTATCGGCGGCGCGTGGCGGGGCTCAGGGCGGGTGATGGTGGCGGGGCCGCGGCGATCGAGCACGTGATCGTGATCCCCGACGAGCCCGGGCCGCTGCCCGCGGGCGTGCACGACTACCGAACGCTGATGCAGGAGGCGGCGCCGGCCTACACGATTCAGTCCACGGCACCCGGCGATCCGGCGCTCCTCCATTTCACGAGCGGCACCACGGGCCGGCCGAAGGGGGCTCTGCACGTGCACGAGGCGGTCGTCGCCCATCATGTGACCGGCATCATGGCCCTCGACCTGCACCGCGATGACATCTTCTGGTGCACGGCCGATCCGGGCTGGGTGACGGGCACCTCCTATGGACTGATCGCGCCGCTGACCAACGGCATCACCAGCATCCTCGATGAGGGAGACTTCGCCGCCGAACGCTGGTACGGCATTCTGCAGGACGAGGGCGTGACGGTCTGGTACACGGCGCCCACGGCGGTGCGGATGATGATGCGGCTCGGGGCGGATGTCGCGCGGCGCTACGACACCAGTCGGCTGCGATTTCTCGCGAGCGTCGGCGAGCCGCTCAATCCGGAGGCGGTGCTCTGGGGCCGCGAGGCCTTCGGTCAGATGTTTCACGACAACTGGTGGCAGACGGAGACCGGCGGGATCATGATCGCCAACGTCGCGGCGGTCGAGATCCGCCCCGGCTCGATGGGCAAGCCGCTACCGGGCGTGGAGGCGGCGCTCGTCGAGCGATGCGATGACGGCGGCGTGCGGGTAATCGAGGCGGCGGGCGAGCAGGGGGAGATCGCGCTGCGGCCCGGCTGGCCGTCGATGTTCCGCGGCTACTGGGATGAAGCCGAGCGGTATCGTGCCTGCTTCGCCGGCGGCTGGTATCTCACCGGCGACCTCGCGCGGCGAGATGCCGACGGCTACTACTGGTTCGTGGGCCGCAAGGATGACGTCATCAAGACGTCGGGCCACCTGGTTGGGCCGTTCGAGGTGGAGAGCGTGCTCCTCGAGCACGATGCCGTGGCCGAGGCGGGTGTGATCGGCAAGCCCGACCCGAGCGCGTACGAGGTCGTCAAGGCGTTCGTGTCGCTCAAGCCGGGGTTCGTCGCGGACGAGAGCCTGCGCCGGGACCTGCTCGGCCATGCCCGCCGGAGGCTGGGCACGGCCATCGCGCCGAAGGAACTCGACTTCGTCGCTGCGCTGCCGCGGACCCGGAGTGGAAAGATCATGCGCCGGCTGCTCAGGGCCCGCGAACTGGGGCTGCCCGAGGGCGATCTCTCGATGCTCGAATCGGTGCCGCCGCAGCCGGCCGGTGCGGAGCGGGCTCCATGATTGCAACACCCGCACTCGCCCGCAGCCACGCCCACGATCTGCTCCAGCGGATGCTCCTGATTCGGCGGTTCGAGGAGCGGTCGGCGGATCTCTATATGCAGGGAAAGATCCGGGGGTTTCTCCATCTCTCGATCGGGCAGGAGGCGGTGGCGGTCGGGGCGATTGCCGCCATCGCGGCCGAGGACAGGATCGTGGCAGCCTACCGCGAACATGCCCATGCGCTCGCCCGTGGGGTGCCGTCGGCCGCGGTGATGGCGGAGATGTTTGGCAAGGCGAACGGCTGCAGCCGTGGCCGCGGCGGTTCGATGCACCTCTTCGACGTCGCCCATGGCATCTACGGCGGCAACGCGATCGTGGCCGGCGGCATGCCGCTGGCCGTCGGCCTGGCGCTGTCCGACGCCATGCAGGCCCGCCCGCACGTGACGATCTGTTTCTTCGGGGACGGCGCGGTGGCGGAGGGAGAGTTTCACGAATCGCTCAACCTCGCATCGCTCTGGAAACTGCCGGTGCTCTTTCTCTGTGAGAACAACCTCTACGCCATGGGCACCTCGCTCGTCCGCCACCAGGCGATGCCGATCATCCACCGCAAGGCCGCCGCCTACGGAATGGAATCGAGCGTCGTCGACGGGATGGATGTGCTGGCCGTCGAGGCTGCCGTGCGGTTGGCCGTTGAATTGGTCCGCGGCACGCGGGCACCGTACCTGCTCGAGGCGAGGACCTACCGGTTTCGCGCCCACTCAATGTATGACCCGGAACTCTATCGGCCGAAGGAAGAAGTCGAGCAGTGGCGGGCCCGCGATCCGCTGGCGATGTTTCCGGCGCAACTCCGCGAGTGGGGGCTTGTTGACGGCGACGAGATGCGGCGTCTGGAGAGCGACGCGGTGGCGGAAGTGGAGGCGGCCGTGGCCGCCGCTGAGTCTGGTCCGTGGGAGCCGGTCGAGGACCTCTGCAGGGATGTGCTCACGCCGGCGGCGGGAGAGAAACCATGACGGTGATCACCTACCGTGAGGCGGTGAGGCAAGGCATGCACGCGGCGTTGGCCACCGACCAACGGGTGTTCCTGATGGGGGAAGACGTGGGCCGCTACGGCGGCGCGTATGCCTGCAGCAAGGGCTTCCTCGAGGAATTCGGGCCGGAGCGAATTCGCGACGCGCCGCTGTCGGAATCGGCATTCGTGGGCGCGGGAATCGGCGCGGCGATCGGCGGTATGCGGCCGATTGTCGAAGTGATGACGGTGAATTTCAGCCTGCTGGCCCTCGACCAGATCGTCAACAACGCCGCCGCGATCCGCCACATGAGCGGCGGGCAGGTGAGCGTGCCGCTGGTGATCAGGATGGCCACCGGGGCCGGACGGCAGGTGGCCGCGCAGCATTCGCACAGCCTGGAGGTGTGGTATGCCCACGTGCCAGGCATCAAGGTGCTTGCGCCCGCCACGATCGACGACGCCCGGCACATGCTGGCCGCGGCGATCGCCGATCCCGATCCCGTGATCATCTTCGAGCATGCCATGCTCTATCCGACGGAGGGGGAGGTTGTGGAGCACGTCGGGGCATTCGATCCGTGGCGGGCCGCGGTCCGTCGGGAGGGCCGCGACCTGACGCTCGTGACCTATGGAGGCTCGCTCCCCAAGTCGCTCGCGGCAGCCGAGGCGCTCGCCCGCGACGGTATCGACGTCGAGGTAGTCGACCTCCGGTCGCTGCGGCCGCTCGACGCGGAGTCGATTCTCCGGTCGGTCGCGAAGACGCACCACGCCGCGATCGTCGACGAGGGCTGGCGGACATGCAGCCTTGCGGCCGAGATCAGCGCGATCGTGATGGAGGGGGCGTTCTACGAACTCGACGCGCCGGTCGTGCGGATCTGCACCGCCGAGGTGCCCATCCCCTACGCAAAGCATCTGGAGGAGGCGGCGTTGCCGAGTATCGAACGGATCGTGGCCACCATCCGCGAGGCATTCAGGCAGGAGGCGTCTTCAGAGGAAACCCAGCTGGCATCCCCATGAAACCATTCGTCATGCCCACGCTCGGAGCCGACATGGAGGCGGGCACGCTCGTCGCCTGGCACAAGCAGCCCGGCGACCCGGTGCACCGTGGCGACACGATCGCCGAGGTCGACACAGACAAGGGTGTCATCGACGTCGAGATATTCAGCGAAGGCGTGCTCGACGAGATCCTGGTGCCGCCGGGCCGCAAGGTCCGCGTCGGCACCGTGATGGCGACGATCCGGGAGGTCGACGAGATTGTGCAGTCTGGGGCCGGCCGCACTGAGCCAACGGCGCCGGCCGGGCCGGTGCTGCCCGTCGAGACGGGGGAAGAACGGCCGAAGCCCGTCGTTGCACCGCCGGCCGGCGCGGTGCCGTCAGTGCCCATCTCCGCCCCAGCGGTGCCGGTCTATGGTCCCGGTCTGGCGACAGCCGGCCGTCTGAGAATCTCGCCGGCGGCCCGTCGGCTCGCGCGGGAGCGGCATGTCGATCCCGCGACGCTTCCCGGAACCGGCCACGGCGGTGCCATCACGATTGCAGATATTGAACAGGCGGCGTCGAAGCCGGCGGCCGCTGCCGCGCCGCCATTGGCCGCTGTTCCCGTCAGCCAGCCTGCGTCGGCCATCTCCAGCGATCGGCTACAGCGGATGCGGCAGACGATCGCCGCCGCGATGGCCCGGTCGAAGCGCGAGATCCCGCACTATTATCTCGCCACGACGATCGACCTGCACCGCACCAGTTCATGGTTGGCCGCGGAGAATGAGCGGCGACCTCCCGAGAAACGGCTGCTCCCGGGCGTGCTTCTGCTCAAGGCGGTGAGTGTGGCCCTTCGGCAGGTGCCGGAGTTGAATGCCGTGTGGGAGGGGGGCACGGTCGTCCTGCGGGA
>CAYSPN010000652.1:0-3860 GCA_964432895.1 uncultured Candidatus Kuenenia sp. | reverse complement strand
GGGGCGGTGGTCAGTTCGGCCACCGGCTTGAACAGCCCCCCGAAAACGCCGGCGATCGCGGTAGCCACGAACGATCCGTGGTTGGGCGGCGCCAGCATGACGAACCGGCCAAGCTTCCGCGGACGAAATCGCTCGAGCGCCGCCCGGGCAATGATGCCGCCCATGCTGTGCGTGACGAGGTGGATGGTGCCGACGGCCCGGTCGGCATCGAGTCTGGCCAGTTCGCGACTGAATGCTTCGGCGTGCTCGAGAATCGAGCGGCGCATGTTCCAGTAGCCCCACGGTTTGGCGATGTAGCCGCGGCGGTCGAGCCGATGCCCCAGCATGGTCATCATCATGGGATTGGCGAAGAACCCATGCACAAGAGAGACGCATTCCCAAGGGGCTGTTGCAGTTGCCGCTGCGTGAGTCGCGGCTGCGCCAGTCGCGGCCTCACCGGGCATGCGGTTCATGCCGGCCGTCCGGCAGGGCGACCAGCGGGAGCCGGACAACAGTCGAGGGGGCAAACGTCGTGGCTCGCGGGCAGCTGCCCAATTGCCACGCGGTCGCTGAGGATGCCGTTGCGTTCGGCGATCAGGTCGCGAACCATGCCGATGAACGCTGGGTCGGTGCCGACCGTGGCCGCTCGCACCATCTCGACGCCCAGTTCGCGGCAGAGATCCGCCGCCTCGGTATCAAGATCGTAGAGCACCTCCATGTGGTCGGAGATGAAGCCGATCGGTGCGATCACTAGTTGGCGGCCGCCGCGAGCATGGAGATCTCGGATCGCGTCACAGATATCGGGTTCCAGCCACGGCTGGGTGGGCGGGCCGCTCCGGCTCTGGTAGACGAGCTTCCAGTCGGTAACCCCGGCCTGTTCCGCGACGAGACGGCAGGCCTCCGCCAGTTGCCCGCCATACCGGCAGCCATCGGCCATCGACGTGGGAATGCTGTGCGCCGTGAAAAGGACGGGGACCGTGGCACGCGCGGTCTCCGGAAAACGGCCGAGCGCCTGCGTGATGTTGTCGGCCATCGGCCCGACAAAGCCCGGGTGGTTAAAGAACACGCGGATCTTGTCGATCTGCGGCGCCCGTTCGCCCACCGCCGCACAGGCGGCCGCGATGTTTTCGCGGTATTGGCGACAGCCGGAGTAGCTGCTGTAGGCGCTGGTGACGAAGGCGATCGCCCGTTTCACTCCGGCATCGGCCATCTCGCGGATCGTGTCGGTAAGCAGCGGATGCCAGTTGCGATTTCCCCAGTAGACAGGGATGTGTGGCCCACGGCGGTCGAGTTCTTCCCGCAGCGCGGCGAGCAGCGCACGGTTCTGCTCGTTGATCGGACTCTTGCCGCCGAAGTGGTGGTAGTGCTCCGCCACTTCAAGCATGCGTTCTCGCGGCACGTTTCGCCCGCGGAGCACGTTTTCCAGAAACGGCATCACGTCATCCGGGCCATCGGGACCACCAAACGAGACCAACAGGACGGCGTCGTAGGAGTCGGCCATACTGGAACTGCCCGTACTGAATGCTCAGTGCAAGAGTTCAGCCGAAGCGGCTGAATGGAGGGATACTGAATCGAGAGCGAGCCGAAGAGAGAGTTGCGACAGCGTGCGGAGTGATGGTGCGAGCAAATGACCCTGACGGGATTCGAACCCGTGTTACCGGCGTGAAAGGCCAGTGTCCTAGGCCCCTAGACGACAGGGCCGCACGTTCGACAAAGCATACCGTGAACCGCGGGTTCGAACAGCCTCTCCCAAACGATGAAATTGAGGCAGCACGTTCCTGCTTCGCGATTGCTGCCGCATAGGCTTGCGGACAGCCTGCTTCAGCCGGCGGCAGAGGGCGCGGAATCGTCCCCGCTACGAACCTGGCCAGCATCGGCATCGACGGGTTCTGCGACCGTTTCACCGCGGGAGATAGCCTCGAACACTTCCTGCCTGTGCACGGGCACCTCCTTTGGTGCCTCGACACCGAGACGGACCTTGTCGCCACGGATTTCCACCACAACGATCGTGATGTCGTTGTTGATGACGATGCTTTCGTCTTTTTTCCGCGACAGGACCAACATTGAAACCTTCCTTGGCGGCCCGATAGAGTCAATCCGCTTGTGCCGTTTCGACCGCCGCGCTGGCGGAGACAGGGCAGTCTGCGTTGACTCCGATGATTTAACTGTAGAGTGTTTTACGGTCGGGTCAAGCAATTCTCGGGCCAACGCGAAGTCCAGGACCTGGAAAACAGCCGGATGGGTTCGATCTGGCTCGTCAAAAACCCCTCGGATGGTGGTGCTGGCCCGGGTGGACACCTGGCCCTGCCCTGACGGACGCCGCCACCGGACTGGTGGTGGTGGCTTTCGCCGCGCGTTGACCGGAGTGAATCGCCACTACGCCGCCGAAAACAGCATCGCCGCTTGTTGGCGTGAGGGTGGTCCCTATACTCTGGCCACGCCTGCGCTGCGTGGTGAAACCACGCGGTGCCCGTTGCAGGGGTTGACGCGGTTCAGACGCACCTTCGATTGGAAGTGCCATGCGCGAGTGGTTTCGAAATCTGTTCACCGCCGTACGGACCGTGGTGGACGGCATGCTGGTGACCCTGCGGGTTTTTAGCAGCACATACGACCAAAACCGGCGGACATTCACCGAACATTTCGAGTATCCGGAACTGCCGGCACCGGTCGCGGCACGCTATCGGGGCTTCCACCGCTACGACCTCACCACGTGCATCGCCTGTGACCAGTGCTCCAAGGCCTGTCCGGTCGATTGCATCTACATCGGCAAGGAACGCGTCAGCGGCGGCAAGGGCTTCCAGGTGAGCGGCTTTACCATCGATTACTCGAAGTGCATGTTCTGTGCGCTCTGCGTGGAACCGTGCCCCGTCGACTGCATTTTCATGGGGTCCACGCTCGACCTGAGTTGCTACAGCCGTGATGGGACGATCGTCGATTTCGCGAGGCTTCCGGTGGAGGTCGCGTGGGGCCGTTCCACGCTGAACCCGACCGCCGTTGCCGCCTCGAAGGTCATCGTCGACCCCGTCCACGGCGGCCCCAACCAGTGAGCGTGTTTTCGTAGCGTTCTGCCTCGATTTCCTGCCGAGTGAGTTCCGATGCATCCCGTACTGATCGCCGGCTACGTCGCCCTGTTCGTCGCCCTGGGCGCCGCGTTTCTATTCGTGAACCTTCTGGTCGGCTGGCTGGTGCGGCCGAGGCTGCCGAACTCCGAGAAACTCGAGGTCTACGAATGCGGAGAGCCGACGATCGGCTCGAGCTTCGTGCAGTTTGACCTTCGGTTTTACGTTGTCGCGCTGCTCTTCATCATTTTCGACGTCGAGGTCGCCCTGTTCTTCCCCTGGGCAACCGTCTTCGGCAAAGCGGTGCAACTGGCGGATCCCTCGCTCGTCACGGTGCAGGCCGACGGTCAGACACTGACGCCCGCGGCCGCCGGGCTGATGAGGGAACTTGGCATGGAAAACCCTGCCGTGCCGGTGTTTTCGGATGCGACTGCCGGTGCCGCCGAGGCGGTGTCCCATGCCGGCACGCTGCTTGCCCGTACGGCGGCGGTAGACATGGCAGCGTTCTTCGCCGTGCTGCTGACCGGTTTTGCCTATGTGTGGTACCGCGGCGACCTCGACTGGGTGCGTGCAGTTTCCTCGCAGGTTGCCGCCGGGCAGAGCTCGGCCGCGGGCGGTCGAAACATGGCCCAAAACATGGCCCAAAACGCGGCTCACAACACGACGGGGTAGCCGCTGCCCTCTGAACCAAGTCTCCCTCGAACGAATTGAACGAAGGTCTGCCATGAGAGGCCCTGGATTTCTGGAACAGTTGGAGCACGCGCTGCCTGGAGCGGTTTCGGGAAGCCGTCTCGACGCACTCGATCCGTGGATCGAAGTCGC
>CAYSPN010000651.1:0-1715 GCA_964432895.1 uncultured Candidatus Kuenenia sp. | reverse complement strand
GGCGAGGTGGTCATTGCCGGCCCCGCCGAGCCATGGGTGACCGATGCCACGGGCCGCGTCGTGGGCGCCGCCTCCGGCACACCGACCGTCCTGCTGGAAGACCTCGCGACGGCGATCCGGGCATTTCCGCCAGGCCAGCCGACAGACCACACCATCGGCTGTTCGATCGATCCGACGCAGGAAGGCCTCGCTGCGATGCAGGCGTATCTGCGGAAGCTCGGCCGGGTGAATCCCAAGGCCAGTGCCAGCGACATTGTGAACGGCATGCGTGAGTCGCTCGGCCCCCAACGGATTCGCGTCGACGGCGTCTCCGCGGCGAGCCACTTCGCCCAGGTGATGGTCGAGGCCGACTACCGGATGAAGCTCATCGGCATCGGCCTGGAGAAGCCGCCGGTGAAGATGAATAGCTGGATCGAGCTGACCAGTGCCGGTGGCGTGGCAGCGAATGCCCTGCAACGCTGGTATTTCATGCCCGACTACCAGTGCATCCGCACCAGCGAAGACGATCTGGCTATCGAACTGGTGGGCCGGGGCGTGAAGCTGGTGGGCGCCGACGAGGCGGTGTTGCCCGACGGCCGCCGCATGACCGCGGATCGTGCCGACCGAGCAAGCAAAACGTTCACCGACACGTTCACGCGGAAATACCCGGAGATCGCGGCCCGCCATCCGGTCTACGCCCAACTCCGCACGCTCATCGATCTGACCGTGTTGGCTGCCTATCTGCAGGAACACGATGGCTACGGCCGGACGCAGTGGGACGCGGCGGCCCTGCGGGACGAGCAGATCTGTGCGACCGCAAGGTTCCAGTCCCCTACAGTCGTGGAGCCCGCCATCAACGCTGTTTGGAGGGGCAGCAGGCTGCTCACTCCGATCGGCGGTGGCGTGACGCTGCAGCCACGGATGGCCCTCGATTCGCCTAACCTGCTGATGGACGAGAAGGGAACCGTGGCCGCCGCTCGCGGCGACAAACTCGCCGTTCCCGCCGGCCGCTGGTGGTGGGACTGAATACACGAAAAACACGGCCATCCTGGCCGTTTTTTCTTGGCGACCGCAGGTCGCTGCTCATAGGCTGCCATCCCGGCGGCCAGCGTAGGACGCTGCTTCGCATCCTGCCGCCATATCCGTGAGAGGCTGCCCATGTCCCGAGAGCCGGCGTTGCTGGCCAGCGCAGGCAGGATGCCGGAGCGCAGTCAGCATCGAGTGAGCGGAGGCCATGGATGGCCGTAGCGAACGTCCGGCGACGGGGCATGGGCAGCCCCGAACGCCCGCAGCCCCCTGCCTATTCCTTGACGCGTTCGAGGTAGTCCGCGGTTCGGGTGTCGATCTTTACGAAGTCGCCCTGCTCGATGAACGCGGGCACGATCACTTCGGCTCCGGTCTCGAGTTTCACCGGCTTGGTGAGGTTGGTCGCCGTGTTGCCACGCATGGCCGGCTCGGCATACTCAACCTTGAGCACCATGTGGTTCGGCGGCTCCATCGAAATCGGATTACCGTTGTAGAGCAGCATCGAGCAGACGGTGCCCTCCTTGATCCACTTCCAGGAGTCGTCCACCTGTTCCTTCGTCAGTTCGTATTGCTCGTAGCTGGCGTTGTCCATGAAGACGAACATCTCCCCCTGCTTGTAGAGGAACTGGGCGTCGATGGTGGCGATGTCGGCCGCGTCGAGGGAGTCGCCGCTCTTGTAGGTGCGGTCGAGCACGGTGTTGCGCAGCAGG
>CAYSPN010000650.1:0-3212 GCA_964432895.1 uncultured Candidatus Kuenenia sp. | reverse complement strand
CGTCGTCCAAGTAGAGATCGCCGATGTTGCAGGCCCCGGTCCGCTCGGCCTCGGCCACAAGCGCCGCGTCAACCGCGAGCGGCACGTTCACGTCGCGGGCCCGCTTCATGGCGACATCGACCTGATAGGCGAATGAGTTCTCCTGCTTTCGTTTGTTCTGGCTGCGGCGGCCGTACATCACCCCGCGACCAACCGGCCGTTTGCGAGTCACGCGGCCCCGCCGGCGACCGTTTCTATTGTTTCTGTTCATCGCTTTCCTCCGTGGCATTGATCCGCTCGGCGACGGCCATGATGACGGGCGCAATCGCTGCCGCCTGATCTGCCGGGCAAGGCGGGCCGGCCATGACGATGTCGCAGCCCAGCATCTCGCGGGCGGCGGGATGGCAGTGGGCAGTCCACGCCTCGATGACCCGATTGAACACCACCGTGCCTGCCGCTGGATCCATGAACGACATCGGGTCGACGTGATACCGCCAGACGAGATCAGACATCGCCTCGGCAGCTGGCGGAAAATTGAGCGGAATCAGGTGCCGCAATCCAGCATCCTCCCACGCAGCCACCTGCACGACTGCCGCGAGTTCGGCCATGAACCCCGGGGCAAACTTCGCCTTCGCCACGTCGATCCCGATCGGCTCGAGCAGGGCGTGAAGGGCGACGATCGTGCGATCGAAGACCTCATCCACGTAGAGCTTGACGCTGGCCGGAAGCCGGTCGCCGATCGATGGAGCCGCTGCGTCGGCAGCCGTTTGGAAAACCAGTTGTGAGTGGCGCATGGCACCCCTCCGTGAGTGTGTCTGTCATCTTCTCGGCAAGCCCATCTCGGCTGCCGTTAGGCTAAACGGGATCCATCCCGAGCTCTTATTGGAAAGCGTTCCATATGTCGAACAAACAATTTTCCGGCGAGCTCCATCTGTGCCCCGCCCGCGTGGCTCCCTGAGCGGGCGACGAATCGCCCGCTCAGGAGGTTTCACGCCGGCCTCAGCCTTTTCCCGGTTCGCCTGCGTCTGGTGGCCGGCGGCGTTCCGCGAGAATCCGTCTGGCGATCAATTCGGCCAGCAACTGCCGAAACCGATGCACTCTCGCGGGAAAGTGCTGGGGATAGGAAGGATCGCAGTCGCGTTGCTGCGTCTCGTCTCCATCGTCGGGCCCCGAGTCGGGCCCCTCTGGTTTGGATCTGCTCATCGTTGATGTACCTGAAAAAGAAAACCGGCGGCGTGCCCGGAAGCCACATCGGCCCCAGTCGGCACGCCGCCGGTTGGGATCGCCGCAATCGTCGCTAGGCCACCCGGCGACGGAGTCGCCTGCCCGTCAGCCGCCGCGCACGGCGCTGCAGCCGAGAGTCATCGCCGGCATCCCAGTCGATGCCATACGCCGCGAGGTCGAGGGCATCGTCGCCGTCGTCGGTGGCCGGTCGACACCGCGAGCCCACCAGCAGCTCTTCGCTACCACCCAAACGGCTGTCGATGTGGAAGCCGCGGCGACGGACGAGGGCGATCGTCTCGCCAAGAGCAGCCGCGACGGCGGCGACAAGACGTTCATCATCATGAAGTGACATCTGCGCATTCCTTCCCCATTCGGGGATCAAGAGAAACACCGGTGGCGAGCGTCGCCACCAGCGAGAGAACCAGTCCAGCGAGGCACCTTGCCTGCCGGACAAAGAGAGGCCCGGCCGCTACGCCGCGGCCGGGCGAGAGATCCGCAGGCCCGGCATTACCGAGCCAGCACGTGGAAGCATGAGAGAAGTTCAGCAATGAGCTTCGGGGCAACGCCCGGAATCATTGCCCGCACAATTGGCGGAAGCTTGTCGTACACGACGAATCGCTCCCGCAGGACCGGCAGCTCATGGTGTGAATCGCCGTACCGCGTTGTGTAGTCGTCGGCACTCCAAACCGTGCAGCCGAGGCCACCGGGCATCGTGAGTGCTGCTGCGAAAACAATCTGCTCGTCGTCGAATGCGGGCGACCAGCCTGCCGTGCGGGAATAGATTCGCGGCCCCTCCAGCTCGAGGTTGTCGATCCCCATCTCAGCGAGGGCATGCAACTGCTCGTTGAGAAGAGGGATCGCCGCATCGGCCAGCGATAGGCTGGTGCGAATGAGGTCATTGAGATGGGCGAGCTCCGCTGCTCGCACAGAAAGGTTGTCGTGCATGGGTATATCCAGTGTGAGTGACGGCAGCCGATACCACACGGCTACTCACTGGATATGCCAGGTTTTTGGCGATTATTTAGTCGGGTCGACGCTTGCTCGACTGAAGATCGGTGAACGGAAACGACACGACGACCACGTCGCCGCCTACAAATTCCGCCACGCCTCATCCTCTTCAGGAGTATCCCAATCCACCGCCCAGGCTGACTCGGCGAGCGGCAGCAGGGCATGCACGTCCTCGTTCCCATCATTGCCGGCACCGCGTGCCCGCAGATGCCT
Source organism: uncultured Candidatus Kuenenia sp. (assembly GCA_964432895.1). Classification (GTDB taxonomy): domain Bacteria; phylum Planctomycetota; class Planctomycetia; order Pirellulales; family UBA1268; genus CAMCQY01. The sequence goes on along the minus strand of CAYSPN010000650.1, from coordinate 788 downwards.
TAGAAAAGCGAGCACCTCACGCTGCACACTCTCCGGGGCGTGCTCGAGTTCCTCGATCAGGGATTTGGTTTTAGGTGACATGTTGTCAGGCACAAAAGCTAGGTCGGCCAATGGCACTTCGGCAAGCGTCGGCCCAGCCCAGCCTTGAAACCGCTCTTCTCGTAGGCGGTCCGCACCATGGCGTGGCATGCCATCAGAGGCTCTGGATGTCGATCATAGGCAAGTCGTCGGGTGACGCTTGAACGATTGCCCGTTCGTTGATCGCCGTCCCCAAGGGCGTGTGGGAGGCGGCGAAGCAGACGGCCGACGGATGCACATCGAGCGTCTCACCGATCCACCGGCGCAGCGCCTCGACGGAGAGCCGGTCGAAGCCGCTATGCATGGCTTCGCCGATGGTGGGCATGAAGTCGGCCTCGGCAAAGCCGGCGTTCCATCCGGGAGTCATCGGCGATTCCTCCGCGGAACACGCCGGCACGGCTGCGACGGCCAGCAGGAGCAGCCATACCGCCACACGTCGCAACGCGGCGATACCGAGCCCGGCCACCCGAGCACGCGACGCGGGGTGGGCCGGGGTGACGGGGATCTGTCGTTTGCAGCGGTTCTTCCTGTGGATGCAAACCCCGCTCCTTCCGACGGTTTCAGATCGGCAACACCCGAACATCTCGATTGGAACGCAACGACGCGAAGAATACAGTCACTCGGAGCCCGGTCGAGCCGGCACCGCGATCATGTCGATCAACTGCCCGCGGTGGGGTCGGCCGACGCTCTGCACCGGCACCAGGCTGGCG
>CAYSPN010000649.1:0-3660 GCA_964432895.1 uncultured Candidatus Kuenenia sp. | reverse complement strand
AGGTCGTCGTCCGCGGAATACCCCTGCGGCTGGAGCAGATCAGCATCGGAGCCATCCCAGCGACGCGACCAGGGCTCGTTGGCCCAACAGAGACAGAACGGGAAGTCGGGCTGACCGCTGGCCAGAACTTCGGCGAAGGGGCGTTCCAGAAGTCGCTTGCCCTCAAACCAGTAATGGTAGTAGCAAAATCCATGGATGCCGTTTTCACGAGCGAGGTCGGCCTGTGCCTTTCTCGTTTCGGCAGACCGCAGGTCGTAGAAGCCGAGATCTGTCGGCAGTTGGGGCTGATTGTGACGATGAAAGAGGGGCTTGGATTTGCAGACGTTCCGCCATTCGGTGAACCCGCGGCCCCACCAGGCGTCGTTCTCGGGAATCGGATGAAACTGCGGCAGATAGAAGGCGATCAGCCTGGCGGTTGAGCGGCCGGCCGATGGGTCGTCCGGTTGGGGCTGCGCGGTAATCGACATGGCTTTTCGGTTCACCCGATTCGCCCGAGCCACTCCCTCCTCGTGCTTACGAATCAGGCGGGCCTGGTAGGCCTCCATCGGGCGCTCCGGCAGCATCGGCGGCTTCGGCGGCGCGGCCTGCACGGTCTCGATGGCGTCGAGGAACCCTCTCCTGGCGACCTCGCGACTGCGGCCGTGGCGGATGTGCGCAAGCCCCCTGTCGGCGAGCCCTCGACACAGTTCGTCATCCGTGAGCAGCCGTTCGATGCCGGCCGCGATGGCGGCGGCATCGTTGGCGATGAGCGTGTGCACCCCCGATACCAGATCGAGCCCCTCGGCACCGACGTCAGTGGTGACGGTGGGCGTCCCGTGCATCAGGGCCTGCACCATCTTTCGCTTCGTGCCCGCGCCATGCAGCAGCGGGGCCACGGATGCACGCACGTGGTGAAAATAGGGAGCGACCTCGGGCACCCAGCCCACCAAGCGGACGTGCTGGTGTCCACCGGCGAGTGCGGCGATCCGCTCGTCGAGCCCGGTGCCGACGACATACACGGGATGCTTCGCCAGCAGCGCCGGATCGATCCGCGGAAGGATGTCGGCGCAAAAGAACTCGAACGCCTCGACGTTCGGCGGATGCTGAAAGCTGCCGAGCAGAAGCAGTCCAGACCGCTCGTCGAGTGGCAGCGGGCTGGGGTCAGCGTCCTCACAGTCAACGACGGCGCGAACCGTCGCCGCGCCCCCGAGAAACGTGTCCAGCAGCCGTCGCTCCGCGTCCGAAACCGTGAGCACAACGTCGGCCGCGATGTAGGCGTTGAGTTCGGCCACGAGGTCGGCGCCATGGAACCGGTCGAGCAATCGCGCCCGCGGGCCCACTCCACGGTCGGCCGCTGCCCGACGGCACTCGCGGACGAAGTGGAGGTCCACGGAGTCGACAACGACGCGGGTCTCCGGAGAGAGCTTGCGCAGCCACGGGATGTAGAAATCCGCCACCGGCCAGAACGACAGCAACGCCAGATCGAAGGAGGCCCGCACGATCAAGTCGGCGAAATACTCGTTTCGTCTCCAGGTCCCGTCAGCCTCAACCGACGGTGCGTCGTCATGCACGGCGACGCCCTGACGCTGCAGCGCCCGGGCGTATTCGGGGTGCGTGTGGATACCATGCAGTCCGACGAAGTCGACGTGCCAGCCACCCTCCACCAGGAACCGCGTGAGATCGTACAGCCGCTTGCCGCCGGAATCGCGATCCGGCTGCGGGAGCCCGTACGAGGCGACCAGTGCCCGCTTTTTCCTCATGGACGCACCGGTCCCGTTCCGCGATTGGCAAGCGTCGCCCATGAACCGGCGTCGATCGTCTCAGGCCGCGCCGGCTGCGCCGCGAGCGCCACCGCGTGCCGCTTTCGAAAGCGATCTTGATTGATCAACTGATACCGTTTCATGACTGCCGACAGGTCGATCCCAGCTGTCGCACCTTCCAGATGCACGACCACCGCCTCGGGCTGGTAGTAGACGGCATAGCCCCTTTCGCGGAGGCGAAAGCAGTAGTCGGTGTCCTCGTAGTAGCCCGGGGCAAAGTCGGGGTCGAAGCCGCCAAGGGCGGCGAACAGTTCCCGACGCGTCGCCATCAGGGCGCCCGACACGTAGTCGACCTGCCGGACGTTTTCGAAGAGCGACGCCGTGGCATTCGGCTCACCACGGCCGAAGTGGCACGCCGAGGCGTCCGAGAACACGATCCCGCCAGCCCCCTGGAGACGGCCATCCGGGAAGAGCAACTTGCCACCCACGGCACCGACGTCGGGAAACAGTTCGAACGTCCGCAGGAGCGGCATAAGCCAGCCGGGCTTCGGCACCGTGTCGTTGTTCAAAAACACGAGAATGTCGCCGGTCGCCGCAGCCGCAGCCCGGTTGCAGCTCTCGACGAAGCCAGAGTTTTTCTCGTTGCGGAGCACCTTGAGCCGCGGCTCGCTGGTGGCCAGCGACGCGAGCTCAAGCGGCGTGTCGTCGGTCGAGGCATCGTCGCTGACGATCACCTCAATCTCGCACTGCCGCGGCACCGTCGACCAGATCGCCTGGAGGCAGTCCTTGGTGATCTGCCGCTGATTGAAAACGGGCACGATAATCGACACGCTGGGCAGCTGTGCGGCGGGAGGCTCGCGAAGCCACTCGATCCGTGACTCAGGTCCGCACTCGACGATCGCCAGAGTGGCGACGCGACGCGCCTCGGTGAGCAGCGACGGCGTCGGAGATTCAACCGCCACGATGTCGACGCTCGCATCGATATAGGGCAGCAAGTCCCGCATTCCGCGGCGGCCGTACGACGGCGGAGAAAACACCGCCGCCGCCGGAAACAATTCGCCAGCCCGCGAGCTGCCCGTCAGATCGAGAACCTGCGGCGGACGGCCAAGCCCTTCCGTCAGCCTTTCAAACGTTTCGGCGAGGTCGCCGGCGGGACGCAAACCGGCGTCCGCACGCGGCTCGTCGCACATACCCGGGGTGGTGATTGGCATCGTGCAATGGGGGGGCATTCATCTCAATGAATTACGCATGATATCTTACACTTGCGAAAGGGCTTTTGAAGCCTCTCGTCTGTGCGAGTCGGTTCGGCATCAGGCATGCACGCCGGTTCAATTGAGCAGGGATACAAACGCAGCGACTCTCGACCATGCCCCTGCCAAGACGGCTCGCCAACACCACCGTTGCCCTGCTGACACTGATCCGCCGCCACCAGCGGATCCACGAATTCTGCCTGCGCACGGCGGCGGCGGTTGAAAAACTGCCCGGCGGCGCACGGCTGGTGCGGACAATCCAGGAAACCCAGCGGCCCCCGGTCGCTCCCTACGCCGAGTGGATTGCCCGCTTCGACACGCTCAGCGAGTCGGATCGCAGGGCGATCGCCCGCCACATCGACCGTTTTTCTAGCCGGCCGACGCTCTCAATGATCATGCCGGTCTTCACCGATAATGCTGGGCACCTCGGGGCTGGCATCGATTCGGTGCAACGGCAGCTCTATCCGGCAACCGAACTCTGCATCGCCCTGGGGCCAGCGGCGGCGCAGTCGCAGGCGGTGCGAACCCTTCTAGCCGATACGGCCGCCGCCGACCCGCGAATAAGGATTGCCGACGTGGTCGCCGACGGCCGTGACGCCGCTGTGGCCAAGGCGGCGATGGCGCTTGCCAGCGGCGAGTTCGTGGTGCTCTTCGATCCCCGCCATCTCCTC
>CAYSPN010000648.1:0-4325 GCA_964432895.1 uncultured Candidatus Kuenenia sp. | reverse complement strand
AGGCTGGCCCCTGCCGGATCGAGACGGCTATCACGCAATCGTTTGCCTTCGGCGGGCACAATGCCGCCGTCGTCATGAAGCGGACAGGCTGAGCCGCTCCAGTCAGCGGCTTCTCGCGGCCTTTTTCTTGGCGGTCTTCTTCTTGGCGGTCTTCTTTCCAGCAGACTTCTTCACGCCGGCAGCCGGACGCTTCGTGGCCGACTTCTTGCCAGCCTGGGCCTTCGTGGCGGCAGGCTTCTTCTTCGCAGTCGCCTTCTTCGTCACGACACTCTTCGCCACGACAGTCTTCTTTGTCTTTCCCGCCACGGCCTTGCCTGCAGCCGGCTTCTTCTTGAGCGCGGCCCGCTTCCGCGCAGGGCCGGCGTTGCGCCGCATCCGCAGCGCGTCGGCCACCTCGTCGAGAAACTCGCTGGCCTGCAGAGCCAGGTCGGCAGCCGACAACGGCTCCACCTCGTCGATGATGAACAGCGCCAGTTCGCCTCGCTGCTGCGCCGATGCGAGGGTCTGATATTCGGACAGGTTCAGGTCGTCGTGATCGTCGTCCTCGCTGGAGAGAAACTCGAAGCCCACCCGCTTCTTCGCATCCCACCCGTCGATGTGGAACTCGACGCCGTATTCCCGAAACAGCAGGTTTCTCGCAATCGCATAGCCTCGCGCCCTGAACAGGCGGGCCAGCAGATCACAGCCTTCGGTCTCCGAGAGGAATTCAGACATGGGGTTTCTCTTTCTGGGGGAGGGACGCAGGATTCCAGAGGCGAAGAATAGCCTATCCGGGCAATCTTCGCGACGCGTCGCGGACCGGCACACGGGCGGGGGAAAACACGGTTGCCGAAATCGGCTGGCCGTGGCTAGACTCCGCGCCGGTTTCGCAATCAAATAATCAAATACCAGATCAACCGCGAGGACATCAGCCATGGGCAAAGGCAACCATTCCCAGAAAAACGACAAGAAGAACAAGAAGCCCAAGCAGGAGAAGGCGAAGCCCGCAAGCAAGTAGTCATCCACCGTTGCAGGCAGGGCCGGCGCGAACGCCCCCTGACTTGTGGCGGCAGCATGAAGGACCGATTCTTTTCCTCGCCCGGCCCGCGAGACGGCTATCCGGGCTTTCTGGCATCTTGTTGTCATCTCGGGGCGGACACGCATGACAGGTTCCGGTATGAAGCGGCGGGCTGTAGTGACGGGACTGGGTGTCGTCACGTCTCTCGGCAGAGCGGTCGGCGGATTTTGGGACCGACTCGTGCGTGGCGATAGCGGCGTGGGTCCGGTCACGCTGTTCGACGTGTCCGGCTATCGCGTCCAGTTCGGCGGTCAGGTGCCGTGGGAGCCGGAGCAAGAGAACATCGCCAACCCCAAGGATCTGCGGCGGATCGACAGGTTCGTCCAGTTCGCCATCGCCTCGGCGATCGATGCGGTGGCCGATTCGGGCATCGAGTTCTCGAAGGAGGATCCCTACCGCTGTGGCGTGGCAATCGGCTCCGGAATCGGCGGGCTCAACGAGTTCGAGGCCCAGCACGAGCGACTCCACACCAAGGGCATCGACAAGGTCTCCCCTTTCTTCATCCCGAAACTGCTGCTGAACACCGCCAGCGGACATGTCTCGACGTTGTTCGGGGCCAAGGGTGTGAACATCGCCACAGCGACCGCCTGCGCGAGTGCCACGAACTCGATCGGCAGCGCGCTTCGGGCCATTCAATACGGTGATGCCGACGTGATGCTGACAGGCGGGAGCGAGGCAGCGCTGACTCCCATGGGCTTGGCGGGCTTCCAGAACATGCGCGCTCTCTCCTTCCGCAGCGACGCCCCGCAGCAGGCAAGCCGGCCGTTCGATGTCGACCGCGACGGTTTCGTGCTCGCAGAAGGTGCCGGTGTGGTGGTGCTCGAAGAGCTGGAGCATGCCCGACGACGCGGGGCCCGCATCTATGGCGAACTCAAGGGCTACGGCGCCAGCGGCGACGCAGGGCACATCACACAGCCCGACGAGGAGGGGCTGGGGGCATCGCGTGCGATGACCATGGCCCTCCGGGACGCCGAGCTCGACACCGACGCCATCGACTACATCAACGCCCACGGCACGAGCACGCCGCTCGGCGACGCGGCCGAGACGGCCGCCGTCAAGCGTGTCTTCGGCCCCCACGCGAAGCGGCTCGCGCTCTCCAGCACGAAGAGCCAGTTGGGGCACACGCTCGGGGCCAGCGGTGGCATCGAATTGGTGGTGTGCGCACTCTCCCTCGATCGCGACGTGATCGCTCCCACCATCAACCTCGACACGCCCGACCCCGCCTGCGACCTCGACTACACGTCCAAGGTCGCCCGCGAGGCGAGGCTCAGGGTCACCATGTCGAACAACTTCGGCTTCGGCGGGCACAATGCGTCGCTCATTCTGAGCCGGCTGGACTGACTCGCCGGCACCAAACTGTCCGCCCGCCGGATCGCTTTGGCTCCGCCGTTCGCCGCGCTGTTTTGCCCGCCGCCGCCGGGCTTCCTAGCATGCAACCGATCTCCAGCTCTCGCCATTTCGTCGTCATGGAGGGCGACATGAGAAACCTCAACTGGAATGGAATGATCCAGACCCTGGTGCTCGTCCGCTTGGGTCAGGAGCTCGGCACCGATTCCCGCCTTGCCCGGGCGTTGCACGACCTCTTCGACGCAGTGCTGACAGTGCTGCGGTGAGACGTCAAAGAACACAGTGAGGGGCTGTCACTCCGGCAGGTGGAAGAAGCCGATCGCCAGGATTGTGTAGACCGCCAGAAGCAAGACGCCCTCGAACCAGTTCGCTTTGCCGTCCTGGATCAGCTCGCGGGTGATCATCGTGGCGAGCACGATCGCCACCACCTCGAAGGAGGTAAACGCCAGATCCATCGGCTGCCCAAGAAACTGGCCGGCAATGACGAGCAGCGGAGCCACCAGCAGCATCAACTGGATCGATGAGCCGACCGTCGCGCTGAGCACGAGCGTCGGCCGCCCCTGCCGGGCAAAGTGGCAGCTCGCGAGAATCTCCCCGATGCTGCCAATCCCGCCCAGCAGCACGAGACCGCTGAACGTGTTCGAGAGTCCCAGTTGCCGGGCGGTGGGCTCGAGGGCGTTCGAGAGCAGTTCGCTCATCAGCGCCAGAAACCCGGCGGCCGCGACGAGCGTCACCAGGCTCGCCCACATCGAGGTCCCCGGATGCTCGTCGTCAAAGGACTCGTCGACCGTGAGGCCCGTGCCGCCACTGGTCGAAAACAGCGTCACGGCCACGTTGATGCCGTAGAGGGCCACGAGCAGGAACGACATCTCGAGCGAAAGATCCCGGGTTCCATCGGGCGTGCCGAGATTGAACACGGCTGGCACGATGAAGCCGAACGCGCAGATCATGAGCATCGACGCGCTGACACGCAGCCGCCGTGATTCGAACTGCTGCTCTCCATGCCGCACACCACCGACGATGAGTGCCAGCCCGAGACTGACCAGCAGATTGGCGATGATCGCTCCGGTGAGCGAGGCCTTCACCACTCCGGTGAGTCCATGGGCGAGGGCCACCCCGCCGATGATGAGTTCAGGCAGGTTGTTCAGGGTGGAGTTGAGCAGCCCGCCGATCGTCGGCCCAAGTTTGGCCGCCAGGTGTTCCGTGGCGGTGCCCATGATGCCGACAAGCGGCAGAATCGCCGTCAGCGATGCGCAGAACACGATCGTGGGATGGGCGTCGGACCGCTCGAGGCCAATGGCCAGCGGCACTGCGGCGAGCAACCACAGTCGGTTCATATCGCGTTCTCCCTCATCGGCGGTCAGCCATCCAGACAGGGGCCCCGGCATTTCCGATGCGCGCCCCAGACGGCGTCGGCGGTCCGGGAATGCTGGTTGTCGGCGACGGGGTCCGCCCGGCCGATCGGCGTGGCACTCCCACGATCCCCCGGGAAATTCCGGGAAGTCGCGACCGCCAGCGTACATACTTTATTGAGATGACGACCGATCCACAATAAATGCCGCCTCTTCCGTCGCGCCACATGATGAATCCATCCGATCACCACGAATGGCACCGGCTTTTCAATGCCGCGCTCAACGACGAACTCAACGACGCCGACTCGCAGGAACTCGCCGCCGTGCTGGGATCGAGCGCCGAGGCTCGTCAGTTGTGGTTTGTCTATCACGACAACGAGTGCTCTCTGGCCGAGATGAAACCTCCGGTTGAGGTGAAGCCTCGCTCGACGGGCCTGTCGTGGTTCTCCTGGCGTCAGCTCACGGCGGTCGCGGCGGGATTGTTCATCGGCTTGTTCGGTGCCTCGGCGGTATGGGGGTATGTCGGGACATACGCAGGCAAGGTGGTCACCCTGCTGCAGGAGGGCTTC
>CAYSPN010000647.1:0-7751 GCA_964432895.1 uncultured Candidatus Kuenenia sp. | reverse complement strand
GTGCCCGGCTCCCGCGAGAACCTCTTCGCCGTCAAGGGCCGGGGTGGCGACGTCCGCGTCGTCTACTCGCCGCTCGACGCGGTGAAGCTCGCCCGACAGCATCCCGATCGCGAAGTGGTGTTTCTCGCGATCGGCTTCGAGACCACCGCCCCAGCCAACGCGATGGCCGTGAAGCTCGCCAAGCAGGAAGGGCTTCGCAATTTTTCGATGCTCGTGTCGCACGTGCTCGTGCCGCCGGCTATTCATGCGATCATGCGTTCTCCCGGCAACCGGGTGCAGGCCTTCCTGGCCGCTGGGCATGTCTGCAGCGTGATGGGCACCTGGCAGTATCCGCCGCTGGCGGAGCAGTTTCGCGTGCCGATCGTGATCACCGGATTCGAACCGCTCGACCTGCTCGACGGCATCCGCCGCACGGTGCTCCAGCTCGAGCAGGGGCGGCACGAGGTGGAAAACGCCTACGCGAGGGTCGTGAGCGAGCGGGGTAACGTCGCGGCGCAGGCGGTCATCAACGAAGTGTTCACGCCGCACGACCGCGCCTGGCGGGGCATCGGCACGATTCCCGGCAGCGGCTGGTCGCTGTCGGCCGCCTACCGCGACTTCGACGCCGAGGAACGCTTCGCGGTGGCCGGCATCACGACGACGGAATCGCCCCTCTGCCGCAGTGGTGACGTGCTCAAGGGCACGCTCAAGCCGAATCACTGCCCGGCCTTTGGGAAGGAATGCACGCCTCGCCGACCGCTGGGCGCCACCATGGTGTCGGGCGAGGGCGCCTGCGCGGCCTACTACCACGCGGGACGGTTTCTTGAAGGCTCGTGGACGGCATGAGTTGTTACTGGGAGCACAGCCGGTCACGGTTCGGGGCTGCCCATGCCCCGTCGCCGGACGTTCGCTGCGCCCATCCTGGGCTTCGCTCACTCGATGCTGACTGCGCTTCGGCATCCTGCCTCCGCTGGTCAGCAACGCCGGCTCTCGGGACATGGGCAGCCCCTCACGGATGCCGCGATCGGTAAAGGGAAATTTCCTTGCTTGGTGTCGTGTCACCATGAAGCATCAACACTCTGTTCCTGACTTCTCAAACTTCGCCTGCCCGGCGCCGCTGCGGGATCATCCGCATGTGATCCTTGGGCACGGCGGCGGTGGGGCGCTGACGCACGAACTCATCGAGGGAATTTTTCTGCCGGCCTTCTCGAATCCGCTGCTCGATCGGCTCGGTGATTCGACCGTGCTCGACGTCGCCGGTGAACTCGCCGGGGGCGGCCGACTGGCGATCTCGACCGATTCCTACGTCGTGCGGCCGCTCTTCTTTCCTGGCGGGTCGATCGGCGATCTCGCCGTCAACGGCACCGTGAACGACCTGGCGATGAGTGGGGCGAAGCCGCTTTGCCTGACCGCGGGATTCATCATCGAGGAGGGTTTTCCTGTCGCCGAACTCACCGCCGTCGTCGATGCGATGGCGAAGGCGGCCCGTGCAGCGGGTGTGCGGATCGTCACAGGCGACACGAAGGTGGTGGGACGCGGCCAGGGCGATGGCGTCTACATCAACACGGCAGGCATCGGCGTCGTACCGCCGGGCGTTGCGATCGGGGCTGCGCCGATTCGGTCCGGAGATGTCGTGCTCCTCAGCGGCATGATCGGCGACCACGGCATGGCAATCATGAGTGTCCGCGAGGGGCTGGCGTTTGAGTCGCACATCGAGAGCGACACGGCGCCGCTGCACGGGCTCGTCGCGGCCATGCTGGAGGCGTGCGTCGATATCCGGATGCTTCGCGATCCCACCCGCGGCGGCGTGGCCACGAGCCTTAACGAGATCGCGGGCGTGGCGGCGTGCGGCATCGAGATCGACGAGGCGGCGGTGCCGGTGCATGACCACGTGGCGAGTGCCTGCGAGATCCTCGGTCTCGATCCCCTGCTCGTGGCCAATGAAGGAAAACTGCTGGCGATCGTGCCTGCCGAGGCGGCCGAGCGGGTGCTGGCCGCGATGCGGGCCCATGAGCATGGCAGACGGTCCGTGGCGCTCGGCAGGGTCGTCGCTGAGCATCCCCGGATGGTGGTGATGCGGACCGCGGTCGGTGGCACTCGCGTGATCCCGATGCCGATCGGCGAGCAGTTGCCCCGCATCTGCTAGCGGACGGGGGTTTGAAAAGAGCTACGTCCGTGGAGTGTTCGGCACGATACGTGCCGGCGGCCCGTATTCCCTTGCTTGCGCTGCGGGCTTGGATGAAGAGGCGTTCCCATGCAAGCCCGAAGCGCGAGCGAGGGAATCCGTAGTGCGTACCCAACAAAACCGCAGCAATCCTGAAAGCAACGAATGAGATCTGCACATCCCGTGCCGAACAGCAGTAGCTGCGTCCCCCTTTTGATCCTCCGACGGGGACTTACTCGTCGCTGAGCAGCAGGGCCCAGCCGTGCAGGCCGCCGAGGTGCTCCAGTGTGATCCGCACCGCAGCCAGCATGGGGTAGGCGAGAATCAGGCCGAGAATTCCCCAGGCCCAGCCCCAGTAGGAGAGCCAGAGGAAGAGCAGCGTCGGATCGAGATTGAGCTGTTTGCCCGACATCCGCAGCTCGAAGAAGTCGATCCAGAAGACGCGGTTGAGCACGATCAGCGCGGAGAGCAGTGTCGCCATCGCCGCATTGTCGAGGTCGAGGTAGGCCATGACGAGTGGCGGAATGCACGCAGCCATGCTGCCGATGTAGGTGATGTAATTCGCGGCGAAAAAGAGAAACGCCCAGAGCATCCAGTGGTCGAGGCCGAACAAGTACATGATCATGCCGGCCGAGACCGCCATCCCCACACCCGCCGCCGTCTTCACGACCATGAATCGCTCCATCGATTCCGTGATTCCCTCGCCGATCGCCACCAGCCGCCTGCCCTGCTCTCCGGGGAAGGCGCGGAGCACGCGGGCCTTCAACTTTTGACTGCCGAGGAACAGAAAGACGAGGTAGCAGAACACCACTACGAACAGTTCCGCGACGTGGAGGCCGTGCGAGAAGACATAGTCCAGCACGTCCTGCGAGGTGATCCGGAACTGGTCGGTGAGGGTTGTCCGCGCGGGCCTGAGGACGGGGCCTCGTGCCGGCACGTCGGGCTCGTGGTCGGCCTGGTCCTCTTCCACCACTGACGTGGCGGCAGTGGTGACGGTCGACGGGCGGCCGAGAAGGTCTTCTGTCTGCTCAGGCAGTGGCTCCGCAGCAGCGATCGTTGCGTCCTCTGCGCGGGGGATGGGCGACTCCGTGGTGGCGGCAGACTGTGGTGGCTGGCCGGGCCGCGAGGACGGCATTGCAGAGGCTTCTTGGCCATCGGGTGTGGCTGCTGCAGCCTGCTTCGATCGCGCGGCGAAGCTGGGCCACCACGCGGACACGTAGCCCGTAATCCGGTCCTCGTATCGCGGCCACGTCTTTCGAAAGATGTCGGACTCGCGGTAGACGAATTGCGCGGTGAGGATCGAAAAGATCAGCGTCAGGCCGATGAGCGCGGGGTAGGCGGTCCACGGTTGCATCCCCAGCCTGGTGATCGACTTGGCGCCGAACTGCGTGGCATGGAAGAGGAACAGCGCCACGAGGAAGGGTTGCAGGACGGGCCCCATGACCGTGACCGCGGTGCCGAAGGCCAGCACCGCAAGGGTGACGAGAGCGGCATTGCCCACCGATGCGACACGTTCATCGCGCGCCGGAGACTGCGGTTCGGGCTCAGCGTGTGGGGCATCCATGCGAACAGTCTATGCCGAAACTGGGGCGAGCGGGGGCCTCACTCCGCGGGCACAGGCACGGCCAGTGGTGGATCGCCGGCGGCCGTCAGGCTGACGGCCCCGTTCAGCACCCGCTGCTTGTCGGTGATCAGGAGTTGCACATCCGGAGGCACACGTCCGCCCTCCGATCGCACCGTGAATTCATGACGCACCCGGCCTGTTTCAGGCTCGACAATGTGCACCACCCGGAGGCAACCAGGGGTCACACACACCCTCGCGCACGGGAGCTTGTCGGCAAGCGCGGCGGGATGGCTCTCCAGCACGGAGAGCTGCATGTGGTCGGCAGCTTCGGCCGGCGCCAGGGTGACCCGGATCTCGGATCCCGGCAGTCCCGCCAACTCCAACCGACGCTCGACGCCGGGGATCAGATCAGCAAGTGGCACGGCGACGTCCGGTTGCGTCTTCGTGAACCGAAACCAGCCACGGATCTCGGCTCTGTCGGCCGATCGCGGCCAATGGGTTGCGACGAGATCGAGCACCGGCACCGGTCGGTAAGGCTGAAATGAAAGGTCGTAGAAGACGAACGGACCGCCCACCAGGCCATCGCTGGAGCGAGGCGCGATCTCCACCCAGCTCTCAACAGGCCGTGGTGAGAATTCTGCTGCATTCGCATTCTGAATCGACAGCGGAAAGCGGATCGCGTCGCCAAATCGTGAGGCCAAGTGAGCGCCCACGAAGACCAGTCGCTGCGGATCGGAAGGTGCGAACAGGTTCTTGCGGCTATCGCGCAGGCCCTGCTCCGTGCCGCCATCGTACCGGCGAAACTCGAGTCGCCTGCCGCCGCCGCCGACAGAGAGGTCAATCGCCTCGCCCCCCTCCGTCTCAAAGCCACGCCGCGGCGGATTCATTCCGGATTCGAGCACCGCTTCATAGGCCTGCGGCCGACCGGCGAGTGGCGGCGGCAGCGTCAGTGATGCGCCGAGCCCGGCGGTCTCCCGAGGGGCATTCGGTCCCCGCACCTGCCACCGGATGAGCCGCATCGATTCGCGGAGCGACTTCGCCAGCGATTCGGCGTTGGCGGCCTCGTAGAACCGGCCGCCGGAGCCGGTGGCAAGATTGCGGACCTCGTCCATTCGCGATGCACGGTCGGTCGCATTCGACGCATACCCGAAGCCCACCACATCGATTCTGAGTGGCACGCGGCGGCGGCCATTCTTCCGTGCCAGCTGGTCTTCCACCCCCGATGCCGTCACGTAGCGGCCGCCGGTCTGGTCGTTTGCTCCGTCGGTCACCACAAGGACGTGGCCTGGCGCGTCGGTGCGGCCGCCGTCGAAGTCGGTCGTCAACGCCTCCGAAATCGCGAGATAGAGCGGGGTTTCGCCGCCGGGCTCGAGCGGCGACAGCGTCATGCCGATGCGTTCCACCACGGCTGGTGTGAGCGCCTGCATCGGCAGCACCTGCTCGACGTCGTCACCCGGCACCAGTGTGAAAGGCTGGCCGGCGCGGCTAGCCCCCGCCTTCGCGGCGGTGCCGGCGGGCGTGAGCCCCGCGACATACTTCCCATCCTTGTCACGCGACCACTTGGTGCGGTGGCCGTAGAGCCAGAGTGATACGTCCCAGCGGCCGGATGAGGCCATGTTCGCGAGGAGTTCCGCGACCGCGGCCCGGCCGGCATCGAGCCGAGTCCGGCCATCGGCCAGTCGCTGTCCCATGCTGCCCGAGCAGTCGAAGACGAGTGCCACCGACCGTGCCTGCGGTAGGTCACCGCGAACCGTGACCCGCGTTGCGAGTTGGGGCGAGGCCTCCCACTCGGTTGTCCGCGAGGCCGCCGCTGCCGCAACCGGCAGGCCCACCACCATGCGGTGGCCCCGATACCAGGTGGTCAGGTCGAGGACCGCCGTGCGGTTCACTTCGATGCTGCGGGCAGCCGTGGGATCGAGCTGCCAAGATGTCGCTTCGGGCGGTGACGACACGCGCACGCCAGTACGGCTGGCAACGCCTCGGCCGGCTGTCTGACGTGATCCATCGGTGGCGTCGCGATGGAGAAGCTCCAGCGGCCGGCCATCCACCGATTCGGAGAGCCACATCGCGGCAAGTCCGGGCGGCACGCCCGGCCGGGCGGCGAGGCTGACCTTGTTCTGCGGGGGCTCGACGCCGCTGGCAGACGGCAGGATGAGCCGGTTGGGCGTCATTTCGAGGTTCGCGAATCCGCTCCACTGCGAGGCGAGCGCGTCGACCATGGAGGTCAGTTGGTTGCGGTCGCGGTCACCGAAGACGACGCCATTGCTCCGGACGATCTCTTCCGCCGACTCGAGCAACACGCGGGCCTTATGGAAGCAGTAGACCGGCTCATCCGGGTCGACGCCGCCCCAAAACTCCTCCAGTGTCGTCTGGGCGTGCCGTACCAGGCGCCTGTGCCATGCCGCGGCGAAGTAGCGTTGCGTGGGCGTCGTGCCTTCGCTGATTCGCGGACGCTGGCCCGCCACAGGAGCGAGACGACGGCTCACGCGGCTCGAGCGAGCGAGCAGTTCGATAACCTTGGCGTCACTGTCCCGACTCCCGATCTCCAGCTCGGTGCGCTGGCGGTCGAAGCTCGCGACGATCGAGGGGAGCGATCTCGCGGCAGCTCGGACGGCGGTCACCTGTCGTCCGACGTTCATGGCAATGTCTGCGGCCGATGTGGGGAGCGTCGCTGCGCCGAACGGGTCGGACGCGATGGTGGGGAGGATCGGGTTCGTGAGTAGATTCCGCCAGGGAATCCAGCCCGCCACGGCTGCCGATGATTCGACCGGTGGGAGTGGCTCATCGCTTGGGGAGGGTGCGCGGGCCATCAGAGCCACATGGCGACGATCGAGGTTGTCGGCACGCCGGAGCAGACGCATCCGCAGGTCACCGAGCGCCAGCGGCACCGCCAACACGCGACGGATGCGCCCGTGTGTCCGCGGGCTGTCCGGGGCCTGGGTCGCCAGATCGGCGCAGTCTTCCATGTAGGATGCCTTGAACGAAGCAAACAGGGCTTCGCATCGGGACCGTAGTTCGTCGGTCGTGTTGATCGCCCCGGCCATCGAGGGTTCGTTCTCGTCAGCGACCACCGTGGCATCGATGATGAGCTCGAGCTGCTCGACCGCCAGCAGCAGGGCCGCGATGTCGTCCGGCTTCGTGCGGAGGCTGCCGCTTTCCCTGTCGCCCGGCTGGCGGGCGGCGTGCCGTGCCTCCTCGACCCACCAGGCCGTCAGGTAGGGAAGTTCCGCGCGCACGGCATCGAGCAGTTCCAATGCCCGAATTCTTTCCGCGGAGAGCGTCAACCTCTGATCGAAGGCCTCGATGCTCTCACGCGACAGCCGCCCGGCTTCGTCGATGTTGGCCTGTCCACCGACGAAGGCGAGATCGAGCGCCGCCCGCATGGCGGCGTTTCCCCGGTGTGCCAGATCGGTCGCCCCGACGAGTCGATCTACACGCACGTCTTGCGAGTAGACCGACTCACGGGATTTCGACACCATGCGAATGATGTCGCGAAAGACCTCGGGCTGCCGCTGCCAATCGGCGGCGTCGACCCAGCGCACCATCATCCGCAACAGGTGGAGTTGACCGGGGTTGAACGGTGCGCCCTCGGGACGCGTGCCGACGCACTCCAGCCAACGCATCACGGCGGCCCTGTCGATGGCGGCGTTGGATTCGCACTGCGTCACCAGCCAACGCCAGGCGGCCTCGGCACGGAGCATCCAGGCATCGACGTCCCCAGAGATCGCCGGCGGCTTCGCGGCTTCGTCGCGGGGCTGGTCGAGGGCGGTGAAGCGTTCGACAGCCGCCAGCCAGCGGCGCACCGCGATGTCCTCTTCACTCCCCGTGGTCGGTGTTGCGTAGGCCAGCCGGATGCCGGGGAGCAGGCGGGCGCTCGAGATCAAAGGCATGCCGAGGGCCGTCTCCATCCGTTCGGCGCTCGTATCTGCATCAACCTGCTCATCACGAAATGCCGCGCCGGCGGTCCGAAGTGTTTCGGACCGCATCAACATGTGAAGGTAGGAAGACCAGAGCAACGGACGCTCGCGCATGGCGGCGGGCCGA
>CAYSPN010000646.1:0-4059 GCA_964432895.1 uncultured Candidatus Kuenenia sp. | reverse complement strand
GTCTTGGCATCGGTCGACTGCCAGGTGCCGATCAACCAGGCGAGGTCTGACAAGGCGGCCCGCGGGCCGGGCACTACCCGCGATTCGGCAATCCGCCACGTTCCGTTCTCCAGCACGCGAAGGGTGTCGAACCGTGAGACGACGGGCTCCGCGCCCGCCTGCTTCGTGAAGGTGAGCGTGCCCTGCACACGGGCCACGCCCTCGCCCAGCGGCTGCATGTCGGTGACCTCGATCTTCAGAGCAGACTGCGGGTGGATCGCCCGCCACTGCTTCAGGGAGGCGACGATCGCCGCCCGTCCCTTGAGCAGCGTGCCCCCCTCTTCCAATTCGGCGCCGAGCGTCCACTGGTCGCCAAGTGCCTTGTCGTCGCCGGCGTTGAAGGCGGTCGCGTAGGCGTCAGCGGCCCGACGCACCGCCGCAATGAGGTCTGTCGCCGACGCAGTGGCGGCCGCGGGGGCCGCGGCTGGCTGGGCGAGAACGGGAGCGGTGCTGGCTATCAGCATGAGCGGCGCCAGCATGGCAGACGTCAGGACTGTGTAGGCCAAACGAGACGCCGCTGAGAGACGAACGAGCAGGTGCATGGGGCAGGTTCCGACGGAGGGGTGAGAGGGCGCCAGCGTGATGAATCCGTGATGCATCACTGTAGCGATTCGCCGGTTCGGTGTGCCAGCAATGGGCTGGGGAACTTCACCACGCAGCGATGTTTTTTCGCCCATATTCCCGTCTGCCGCGGTGGTTCGTTACTGTGTGGGCCCCTCCCTCGGACACCTGCCATGGCCGTTCTGCTCGACATTAAAAACGCCTCCAAACGCTACGGCGATCAGGTGCTCCTCGACGAGGCGAGCGTTACGATCACCGACGACGGTAAGGTGGGCTTCATCGGGCGGAACGGAGCGGGAAAAAGCACGCTCCTCCGCGTGATCCTCGGCGAGGAGGAGCTCGACTCCGGCGAGGTGATCCGGCATCCGCGGCTGCGGCTCGGCTATCTGAGGCAGCACGACCCCTTCGAGCCCGGTGAAACGGCCCTCGCCTTCCTCATGCGCGACAGCGGCCAGCCCGACTGGAAGTGTGGAGAGGTGGCAGGCCGGTTCGAACTCAAAGGCGCGCTGCTCACCGGCCCGGTCAAGGAACTCTCCGGCGGCTGGCAGACCCGCGTCAAACTCGCCGCCCTGCTCCTCCACGAGCCCACGTTGCTGCTGCTCGACGAACCGACCAACTTCCTCGACCTGCGGACGCAGATCCTGCTCGAACACTTTCTCCGCGACTACCGTGAGAGCTGCCTGATCGTGTCGCA
This sequence comes from uncultured Candidatus Kuenenia sp., assembly GCA_964432895.1. Taxonomy (GTDB): domain Bacteria; phylum Planctomycetota; class Planctomycetia; order Pirellulales; family UBA1268; genus CAMCQY01. The sequence continues at coordinate 2,765 of CAYSPN010000646.1, read as the reverse complement.
CGACCGTGCCTTCCTCGGGGCCACCTGCGATCGCACCCTCGACCTCTCCGGCGGCAAGCTGACAATTTTCCCGGGCAAGGTCGACGCCTTTCTTGAGTATCAACGTGGACAGCGGGAGCATCTCGAACGGACCAACGCCGCCGTGCTCTCGAAGCGACGGCAACTAGAAGACTTTATCGCCCGCAACAAGGCGCGGGCATCGACCGCCTCCCGCGCGAAGTCGAAGAGCAAGCAGCTCGAAAAACTTGAGGTGGAGGAGATCGCTGCCGATTCGCCAACCGCGGCCATCCGCTGCCCCGAGGTGTCGCCACGGCAGGGGCCAGCCGTGCGGTGCCGGGGACTGGCCATCGGTTATGCCGATCGAAAGGTCGCGGAGTCGATCGACGTCGAGATCGTGCACGGCACGCGCGCCGCGATCGTCGGCGACAACGGTCAGGGCAAGACGACGTTTCTGCGGACGCTCGTGCGGTCGCTCCCGCCGCTGGCTGGCGAGGTGAAGTGGGGCCATGGCTGCGAACTCGGCATCTATGCCCAGCACGTCTATACGAGCCTCGACGAAAACGACACCGTGCTCTCCTACCTGGAGCGGGCGGCGGCGATCGGCACGAAGTCGCAGCGGATTCTCGACCTGGCTGGAGCGATGCTCTTCCGCGGCAAGGCGGTCGAAAAGCGCGTGCCGGTGCTTTCCGGTGGCGAACGGGCCCGGCTCTGCCTGGCTGGCCTCCTGCTCGGCTCGTTCAACATTCTCATCCTCGACGAGCCGGGCAACCATCTCGACGTGGAAACGGTCGACGCCCTCGCCCAGGCGCTCCTCGACTATCGTGGCACGGTGATTTTCACCAGCCACGACCGCTCCTTCGTGGAGACGGTGGCGACGAATGTCGTCGAGGTCGGCAACGGCCGCGTCATCAACTACGGCGGCACCTACGCCCAGTATCTCGCGGCCATGAACAGCGAAATCGATGCCGAGGAGGCGGCGGCGGGCGGCGGGAAGCCTGCTGCATCCAAGAAGTCCGGTGGCGCGGGAAAGCCTGCCGGCAAATCGGGGCCGGGCAAGTCGGAAGGCGGCCGTGCAGGGAATGACGCCAAGTCTGGGCGCGACGTCCGTCGCGAGATCGGCACGCTCGAACGTTCGATCGCGAAGCTCGACGCGGAGAAGCGGGCTGCGAACGAGGCGATGCTCGCCACGACCGATCCGGCGGAGGCCCTGCGGCACCACACCGCGATGACGGCGGCCGCGGAAAAACTGGCCGCAGCCGAGGAGCGGTGGCTGGAACTGCAGGAGCAGGCTGGAGCCGACTGACCGCCGCTTGAGGGTTCCGATCAGCCAGGGACTGCAGTGAGGAACTTCAGGACAGGAATCATGTTCTTCTGCGGACGACTGGCTCTCACGCCGCAGCTATCCTGCCAAACTTCGGGGACTTTGAGTCGCGATGCCTTGTAGCAGCCACGCCGCTGATTGGGACAGTGCGGTTGACCGACCGGCCGCCAGGAGATTAGACTGGTCTCAGCGACTGGTCGATTCACACGCGGCCCAAGTCATGCAGGTCCTGAGTCGTACAAAGTCCGAGGTCTCCGGGGGGCGTGGTCATGTCTTCCATCAGCTATTACGAAGCCAGGACCCATTTCTCTGAGTTGCTCGATCAGGTGGCGCAGGGAAAGCGCATCCTGATCACCCGCCATGGCCGCCCTGCCGCCATGCTGACGCCGCCCCCTGACGAGGCTGCCAAAGATGTCAAATCGGTGATTGCCGAGATCAAGGCGCTGCGGCGGGGCAACACGCTCGGCAAAGGCGTGACGATTCGCGATTTGATCGAGGAAGGCAGGCGGTACTGACTCGGCTCTCCTGAGGAGGCGGATTCCTGGCCATGGGTAGAAAACGTGAGAGGGTTGCGGCCAAGACCTTCGTCTTGGATTGCTCCCTGACAGTGGCGTGGTTTTTCGAAGATGAAATGAACCGCTACGCACAAGCAGTCGAGGATTCCTTGGCGGCGGCGGCGGCGGTGGTGCCGGGCCTCTGGCCGCTGGAAGTGGCCAATGCACTGCTGGTCGGCGAACGTCGCAGCCGTGCGACGGAGGCCAATGTGACGACGTTTCTACGATTGCTTGCGGCCCTTCCGATCGCCTTGGATGACGATACGGCGAGCCGTGCATGGCAGCAATCGTTGCATCTCGCCAGGTCGCACCGACTCTCGGTGTATGACGCGGCCTACCTCGAACTCGCGTTGCGGCAAGGTCTTCCGCTGGCAACGCTCGACGACCGACTCGCCGCGGCCGCCACTGCGGCTGGTGTTCCTGCGTATAAGCCGGCGTGATCTCCCACGCGATCAGATGAGCTTGTGAAAAAAAGGCGACACGACACCATGGACTCCATCAGCCGCCACGAACAGCTGCTCCGGGTGTTTCACCTGATCGACATCCTGTTCAGCGCCCGCCATCCGCTCACGACCGTTGAGCTCAAGGACCGGCTCTGCGACCGCGGCGTGATTGAGAAGATGTCCGACAAGAACGTTCGCCGCGACATCGAGTTTCTGGAGAAGTTTGGCTATGCCCTGAAACAGACCAAGAAGCGGACTGACCGCGGCAGCACCTGCCAGGCCTGGTCGATCGAGCCGGGCAAGGGTGCGGACGAACTCAAAATCCCGGCCATCTCGCTGCCGGAACTGCTCTCGTTGGCAGTGGCCCGCGACTTTCTCACGCCACTGGCCGGCACGTTCTACTGGCGGGGCATCAGCCAGCTGATCGCGAAGCTCGAGCAGGTGGCG
>CAYSPN010000645.1:0-2125 GCA_964432895.1 uncultured Candidatus Kuenenia sp. | reverse complement strand
ACCCGCACGGGTATCTCGAGGAGCTGTGGCTGCTTGAGCGTGCCCGTCACGTGGAAGCTTGCGATCGTCTCGAAATCACCGCGCTCGCTATCCTTGCTCCCTTTGCTTCCCATCTCAAGAAACTGCCGGACCTGTGGCGCGTCGACTGCGGCTGCCACCCGCAGTCGCAGCAGATAGTTACCGGGAGGAGCGGTCGGAGGGATCGTGATCGCCTCGGTGTCGTGATAGTTATTGGAGGCATACATGAGCCAGGCGCCCTTGTCCGCATGCGGAGCCGCCAGGAAGTGTTCGAGATAGGGTCCGTGGTTCTCGTATTGTTGGATGCGGAACTTCGCCTCGTGCTTGTCGGGAAAGCCGAAGTCCTTTGTCTTGTCGGGATCGGCACCCGCCGCCTCCCATTCCTTCGCCTTGCGAAAGCCGCCGAGGAAGTAGCCATTGAGCAGGCCTTCGATCTGCTTTCGTGCCGCCGTCTCCACCTCGCGGCGTTCGGTCTTCCGCTCGGGTCGAGGATCGCCGGGCTTTGGCCAGTCGGAGGCCGCGGCCTCGATGGCCTGCCGGCCGATCGCGAGATACTGCTCGAGCTGGTCACTCGACATGAAAAGCCCCGAGCCAATCGTGTCGAACGAGCCGGTGCCCGTGTCGGCGGGCAGGCTCGAGGTGTCGACCTCGACGCCGAGCAGGTCGCGGAGCGTGTGGCGATACTCGCGGCGGTTGAGCCTGCGGACGAGCGTGACGCGGCCTGCATCGCCGATTGCCTTGCGGGCGGCGGCGAGGGCCTGCGAGAGCTCGGCGAGAAACTCGAGTTTGGTGTCGGGCTTGGGCTGCGGCTCGTCTGCGGGCGGCATCTCGCCGGCATTGAGGACGCCGAGCACCTTCTGCCAGCGTTCGGCCGTCTCGACGGTCGTAATGGCAAAGGGCAGGTCGTCGAGCCGGACGCTACCCTCTTGGATCTTCTCGGAGTGGCACTTCGTGCAGTGGGACGCGAAGAAGGTCCGGTGACTCGCGTTCAGTTCGGCCGTGGCTGCCGCTGCCGCGGCGCTCGCCATGTCCCAGCCCGAAAGACAGCCCACCCCGATGGCGACCAAAAGCCAGAGCAGAGCCGGCTGGCGACGGTGTCTGCGGGCAAGGCCTAGGCAACGCTTCACGGGCGGGGGCAGCCTGGTGGAGGGGACCGCAGGTGGCGGTCGCACGGAGCCGGATTGGCTACCAAGGAAACCTGCCTGGCCACGAAATATTACGGGTATTCAGCCATGGGGGCTCGCGGGGGAATTTTTCTAGCCCGGTCGCGTAAGATCCGCCTGGTCAGGCGGTTTTCTGAGGCGGGGGCTGTTACTCCGTCACGGTCTGATTGACCGTGTGATGGAGAAAAAGAGGGTTTTCATGGCCTTTCCGAAGGGTTCGGGACGTTCCGTAGACTCGATGGCCGTTCCCGTGCTCAGACGGGCTGAGGCTTTGCGGCTCTGTCGCTGGCTGGGCGGCTGCGTGGTGGTCGCTGCGGCGACGCTTGGCTGCGGAAAAGGGGATGGCGTGGCCTTCGCCCCGGTAGAGGGACGGGTGACGCTCGACGGACAGCCGCTGGAAGCGGGCGAGATCCGCTTTCAGCCAGACGCCTCCCAGGGCAACACGGGGCCGCTCTCGGCCGCCATGCTTGGTGCCGGAGGCTCGTTCAAGCTCCGCGGCCCAGGCATCCGCGTCGGCGCCGTCCCCGGTCCGCACCGGGTCTACTTCGTCTCCCCGTTCAAGGACAAAGCGCCAGAGCCACCGCTATTGATTGACGGCAAGTACGTCTCCCGGGCGGAGGCGGCTGGGGGTGAACCGGTGCCTCCTCTCTCCCCAAACAGCTGGAAGGTGCCGCGGAAGTTTCTGGCGGCAGAGACCTCCGGGCTCACTGCAACGGTCACCAATGGGACGGTCAACGTCATTGAATTCAATCTTGAGTCCAGCGTCCCCCGGAAATAACTGACCCTGGAAATGACCGTCTGATTCATCTCTGCGATTCTCTCAGCTCATCTGCATCTTGTCTTAAGAAGGAGTTTGTCATGGCATGCTTCGGTTCCCGTGGTTCGCGTCCCGTGGGGCGGCCGGCGTTTACGTTGGTCGAGCTGCTCGTCGTGATCGCCATCAT
>CAYSPN010000644.1:0-1694 GCA_964432895.1 uncultured Candidatus Kuenenia sp. | reverse complement strand
CCCCAGGCGATCCCTCGCCCCCCACCGCGCCGGGCATCCGCATCATCGGCAATGTCTGCGGCGAGTCTGGCATGGGCCATAGTCTCCGGAGCTTTGCCGCCGCCTGTGACACACAGCAGGTGCCGCATGCCCTCGTCGAATCCCGTGCCCGCACCCCATCTCGCAGGATCGCCATGTCGCCCGCCGGCTCCGCGGCCGACGCGACCACGCTGCGGGCCAACGTGCTCTACATGCCACTCGATCAGGTCGGTCATGCGATTGTCGCCCTCGGCGAGCATGCCGTGCGAGATCGCTACACCATCCTCATGCCGTTCTGGGAGCTGTCGACCTGCCCCGCCGAGTGGAAGCATGCCGCATCGAGCGTCGATGAACTCTGGGCTCCCACCAGGTTCGTCCAGGATGCGCTTGCAACACTGTCGCCACTGCCGTCGCAGGTGCTTCACATGCCTCCGTGCGTGCCCGCGCCGCAGCCACGGATCTTCACACGGGCGGACGTCGGCCTGAAGAAAGAGACGTTTCTATTTTTCTTCAGCTTCGACTTTTTTTCCTATCCGGAGCGCAAGAACCCGCTGGCCATCGTGGCCGCCTTTCGAGAGGCATTTCCCCTGAGGACGGAAGCCGTGAGCCTGCTGATCTCAGCGATGAACGCGGACGAACGGTCCCCCTACTGGCAGCGGCTGCAGGCGGCCGTCGCCTCGGACCCGCGGATCACGCTGCTTTCCAAGCCCATGCCGCATGATGAGGTGCTCGGCCTCTGCCGGCTCTCCGACTGCTACGTCTCGCTGCACCGCTCCGAGGGCTTTGGGTATGGTCCCGCGGAGGCGATGCTGCTCGGCAAACCCGTCATCCTCACCAACTATTCGGGCCCCTGCGACTACGCCCGCCCCGACAACACGTGCCTGGTGAATTTCAGCCTCGTGAACGTGGGGCCACGCGACTATGTCCACCATGAAGGCCGCATGTGGGCCGATCCCGACGTGTCGCACGCGGCCTGGCACATGCGTCAGTTGGTGGCCAGCCCGACGATGGCGGACGAGATCGGCCGGCGGGGTCGCCTGTTCCTCGAGTCCCACTACGCCCCTGCCGTGGTGGGATTGCGCTACCGGCAACGGTTGCAGGACCTGGGAATCCTGAATCGCTGAACAAAGCCGATCCCGTTCCTTGACTCCACCGCCATGCGAACTAGGCTCAAAAGACAAGGTTTTTGGCCTTGTTTTTCGCCATCCTGGCTGAAGTCCATTGCCCAGGCCGTTTCCGTTTGCTCCTCCCCGCTTCCCTGCCCTCATCCCACCGCCCACGATGACCACTAAACCTCGCCTCGCCGTTATCAGCACCTACGACGATCTGTGCGGCATCGCCGGCTACACCAAGCCGATCGTGAAGCTCCTGGAGGAGTACTTCGATGTCACCGTCTTCGACCTCGACCAGTTCCTTTTCAAGAACAAGTCGCCCATGGTCCAGCGGATGGCCGAACAGGAGTTGCACGCGTTTTGTAAGACGTTGCATCAATTCGATGCCGTGAACCTGCAGCTCGAGCATGGCACGCTCGGCAACACGGCCCGATCGATCTTTCGGCGGCTCAAGCTGATCGTGAAAAGTTCGCCAAACATCACGATCACGTTCCACACGATGCTGACCGACCTCACAAGCCCCGGCCTGACCTTCCTGAAGGACTGTCTCCGCGGCCGTCCAGG
>CAYSPN010000643.1:0-5752 GCA_964432895.1 uncultured Candidatus Kuenenia sp. | reverse complement strand
TCGGCCGCCGTCGCGACGCCACTCCCGAGGATGCCGCCCATCACGAGAGCGAGGATCGAACAACGACGTCGCGGCGTTGCGAAGGTGTTCATCGTGCACTGCCGAGGTCGGGGGTCGCCGGTCCGAGGGCGACGTGAACGGCCGGAGGCCGGCTCTACGCTGTCGGGTCCTATTCTATTCGGCTTCATGGCCGGGTACACGCCACGGTTCCCCGGCGAGTGGCCTGAATGGGGATGACGATCGTCGCGTCAAAACCGCTCAAACGCCGGAGTTTTCGACAGTTCGCCGGTTAGGGGGCCGTTTGTCGTGCTGGCGAATCGGCCACCGTACAGTTGACGGTCACCACGGGAGCCCCCTTTTTGTCCGGTGGCACCAGCTCGGAACCCCACGCCGCCTGCACTCCCTGTTCCGTCGGAAAATGGTTGCCTTTGACTATGAGTCCCTCGGTGGAGGTGCAGAGAAGATAGGGGAGGGCGACGTTGGAAAAGGTGTTGTCGACGATGCTGATGTTGCGATGGGCGCCCGGCGGGGCGATCTGGCCATTGCCGCCCCAGGCCTGGACGACGATGCCGGGCGTGGGGCAGTCGAGAATCGAATTGCCGGAGATCAGCAGGTCGCTCGAGCTTCCCGACTCGAGCCACCACCATTCCGGCGACACGAGGATGCCGAAGATCCAGCTCCCCTGCAGGGTGCAGCTGGTGATCGTGCCGTGACTGGCCTTGATGAGAATGCCCCGGGAGCGGTTGAAGCCGAACGTGCAGCGATCGATCACGAAGCCGTTGCCCATGGCCTGAGTCGAGGCGATCACCGAGCCACGGGGCAGATCGACATCGCGGTCGAGTGCCACTTCGTAGCCCTTGGAGAGCAGCCCGCCGGCGTTCGTCCGCAAGCGCTCGTCCATCCGCTGCGGCTTGAGCCATGCTGCCTCGTCCGGGCTGACCGGCTCGGCATCGCGGATATCCACGACCACCGCGTCAGGGAGCCGCCGGCCGTCGAAGGCCACCAGTTCCACCGGGTCGCCGGCGCGGAGATTCATCCCGTGCTTGGCCAGGACGCGTAGTGTTCGGCCCTCGCCGCCCATGATCAGGTGGTAGTCGCCGCAGATATTGACGGCATCGTCGCCCATGAAGCGGGCCACACATTCGAGGTACCGCGGCCCGACAATGGCATGCTTGCTGTGGAAGGCGTCGGCGTTGCCCGAACGGATGCGCGGTTCGCGGACCACGAGATCGCTCTCCGGCGGCCGGCGGTCGTAGCGGCAGCGGCGGTAGGTGGTGGCCTCGCAGTCGTGTTCAAGAAAGCCGAAGCAGTTCGAGGCATACACGGACACGTCTTCGAGGACCACGTGACTGCTGCCACTGCATTCGATCGCATGGGCGGCGAACCCACCGGGGGCATGCGTGGCGGCGATGACGATGATGTCGCCAACCTCCTCCGCATCGCCCGAGCCGCCGCCCGCCTTGGTGAGCCGCAGTCGCGAGTCGTCAATCACCTCGATTGACTCGATGTGCGGCGTCTCTCGCCGCAGCTGACGCGTGTCCGGCCGAAAGATCTCGTACTTCTCGTTTCTGGCCGCCTGGGCCCTTGGATAGCCGTCGAAGAGAGTGACCTCGTGCACCCGCCTGTCGGGCGACAGGCTTGTGATGCGGCCCTGCGTGAAGGGGAGCGGATCGTAGTCGATCGTGAGGCCGCGGAGCGTGAGGTTGGTGCAGTCGGCAATCGTGAGGGCCCGGGTCGTCTCGGTGCAGATCATCTCGACGCCCGTGCAGTCGATGACCAGGTTCGACAGGCCGCGAAGGACGAGATGCTGCGACTGCTGCGGCTTCACGCGGTAGCGGCCGGGCTCCACGCGCACTGGGTTGGTGCCAGCTTTCACGGCGGCGTCGATGAACCCCTGCAGGTCGAAGTCGCGACCGGGATCACGGCCCGGCTCAGCCGCCATGACGGTGCCGCAGCACATCAGGACGAGCAAGCCGAGCCAGCTGAGAGGGGAGGAGGGCACGGTCAGTCCACGAGGTCGAAGCGGAAGTTGTTTTTGCCCTGCTCCTGAACGTCGGCCTTCAGTTCAGTCTTCTCGATCTGGCCATACTTCCATGGCAGTTCGCACTTGAGGGGAGGCAATCCCATCGGACCTTGCTTCTGAGCAGCCCAGAATTTCTCATACTCCTCTTGAGACGTGCCCGCTGGGCCGGCCTCGTCGAGCAATTTGTCGATCGTCACCCGATAGCTTCCGGGCATCGCGCCGTCACCAGTGGCGAATGTCATCAGCTTCGCCTGCCCTTGGGCATTGGTTCGGCCGACCGCACCCCGCGGACCGCCCGCTGGCACAAAGGTCACGGTGGCCCCGGATACAGGCTTGTTCCGATAGGAAACTTCAACACTCACGGGCACGGTCTTGGGCCGGGCCGGCCCGCGTTGGCACCCGCTCAGGTAGGGCAGCGTGGCGAGAATCAGCGTGAGCACGGCCAGCGTGACAGTGATGCTGTCTCGGTACCGAAACGACCTGCAACTGGAATCGGATGTGGCCATCGGAGTCGTTTCCTAAAAGCCCGTGGAGACCGTTTCGCCGCTGCTGATGCTCCCGAGTCTGCCCCAGACGCCGTACGGGCTCTGCGCGGTGACGTTGGCGGGATAGGCGGCTGTCGGATCGCCCGAGTCGATCTGGTCCTGAATGAAATTCACCGCTCCGTCGGCGAAGCAGACAGCCACACCGCCGGGGTGGTAGCTGTTGGCTGAGAACACCCCATTGACGCGGTCACCGCTACCCAAGCGAATTGAGCACGATGGACTGTTCGGTGGCAGGATCGTGTTGAAAGCGCCGTAGTAGGGGCATCCGTCAGCCCAGAACCGCCCGGTTTTAGAATCCCCCCCCGCTCCGACGATCTGCGTCGGATCGACGTATCGATCACCTGACGCCGTGCTCATGCAGCCCGCCGGATTCGATGTGATTGAACCATGAAACGCGGTGTCGCCACGGATGGAGTTGCTCGTGTTGGCTCCGACGGCCCGTTCCGACAGCAGAAGTGTCTTGCTCAGTCCGTCGGAAATGTCCTTCATCGTGGTCGGCTTCGGGGGTGCCGACCAATTCCAGATGAAAACTCCACGTCGGATATCCCCGCCCCAGCCGGAGCAGCGGTCCCCTTGTGACATCACGTAGTTACGGGTGCCACGCGGCGGCGATTCGTTAGCCCCGCGAGGGAAAGGATCAGACGGACAGACATAGGTGTTAATCGTTTGCTGATAGGAGGGATACGCCCATTTGCTGTAGGCAGCGCCTCCTCCCGGCGTGCCGCCGGAGTAGAGCTTCTGATAGATGTCGTTCTGCTCGATGTAGGGCAGCAGACTCACAAAACCGCCCTTCATCCAGGTGTTGACGGAGTCGGTGCACACCGCCGGCGGGGCGCAGTTGTCGAATTGGAGACGCGGAAAGGCTTTCTGTGCGTCGTGGTGATTATGCATGCCCAGCCCCAGTTGCTTGAGGTTGTTCATGCAGTTGCTGCGGCGGGCGGACTCCCGCGCAACCTGCACCGCCGGAAGCAGCAGGCCGACGAGCGTGCCGATGATTGCGATCACCACGAGCAGCTCGACGAGCGTGAATGCGTCGCGGGCGTTAACGCGATACGTGTGCATGCTGAAATCCCCCTGAAAAAGACGTTGCAGGAGCCGCACTACGAATGAATCCGGCTCGACAACACACCAACATGATCGTGAATCAGACTTCACTGTAAAAACCAGATAATGCGCTGTCAACAAGAAGCAGTCACGATTTTAAGCATTTTTTCTTTGACAAAATAGCGGAACTCGATTTCTTTCATGTTGACATATTCGTGAAAGAAGGCATCCTCAGTGAACCACAGCTTTTGGCTGCGTTCCATTCTTTGGTGCAAGGATCTCATGCCGTCACCCCTTCGTAGAGCCTCCCCGAAGCATCTCCGCGTGGCCGAACTACTCGAACGCGACATTCGCCAGCTGGCTCCAGGCACGCCGATCATGCCGGTGACGGAACTGATGGCGCATTTCCAAGTGTCGCAGGGGACGGTCGTTCACGCCCTACGGACGCTGCGGACGCGAGGATTGATCCATCGGCCACCAGGAAAGAAGCGACTCGTGACGGCGGGCCGCGGTCAGAAGCGCGATGCGGTGCTGAATGTGTTGGTGCTCTGCCCGAACTGGAGCAGTCCCGACTACAACACGACGAACCAGGCATTGCTCGACGAGGCGCGTCGTCAGCGGTGCGCACTGGAATCGGTTCATTACGGCTCCGAGTGGGGCAAGGAATGGGGGGTGCACTGGAGGGAGGTCCTGACGAGGGCCGTGCAGGCCCATGACGGCGTGGTGGTGCTGCCGTCGTCGATCCCAAGCGGCCTCGCGGAGATCCTGCAAGAAACCGGAACGCCCAGCGTCATGCTCTGGGAGCCGGAATTGGCGGCGGGAATGATGTGCGTGGCCGACGATGACCATGCGGCCGGATGGATGGCGACGCGGCATCTGCAAAATCTGGGGCACGCACGCATCGCCGCCTTTCTCAGCGAGCCGAAATTGCTGGGCATGAAGAGCAGGCTCGACGGCTGGGAGCAGGCGATGCGTGAGGCGGGTGAATGGCATCCCGGGCGACTGGTGATCGACGGCTCCGTGCAGCCCGGCGCCGATTCGATCGTCGGTTCCTACGAGAAATTCCGCCGCTGGCTGTTTCAAAACAACAACCAGTTCGATGCCACGGCGGTGTTCTGTCTCCACTGGACTGGAGCGCTGGCGGTGCTGCGTGCGCTCGAGGAGGTTGGGATCGACGTGCCGGGCGATGTGAGCGTGATTGCCCACGCCGGGCAAAACCGGTTCATGGAGTTCACCAAACCAGCCCTGACGGTCGTTCAAGGGAACGTTGAACAGGCTGCCCGCCAGGCCCTTACCCTGCTCAAGGCAGCCTGCCTTGGTGACAAGCCTGCCGAAGAGACGGTCATGATTCCTCAGGTCATCGTGGAGCGGGCCTCGACCCGCCGTATCGATGCCGGCACCACGCGAGTGTGAAAAAGGGGACGCAGCCAGTAGTGTTCGGCACGAAATTTGCGCCAGAGAAACCAGCGAATCCAGGGAGGGTGGGCCGAGTTGCGCCCTGAACTCGAAGTTGCCATAGTGTGAGCCATGGCAGCAGCTCGCCGCAAGATACGCCCTGAAGACATCCACGGCTTGAAGTATTTCAAGGCGCTGCAGGGTTTGATCGAACGGCTGCACTTCGTGGGGACGCAGCGTGACAAGGCAGGCAATCGCGACCTGCATATGGATCAGTATTGTTCGCTGATCCTTCTTTGGTTCTTCAGTCCCATCGTCGACAGCCTGCGTGGACTCCAGCAGGCCGGCACCCTCGACAAGGTGCGAAAGAACTTCGGCGTCGGGCGTGCCTCGCTCGGCTCGCTCTCGGAGGGAGTGGCGGTCTTCGATCCGGAGCCGCTCAAGGAGATCGCGCAGGAGCTCTTCGACCAGCTGCCCGATGTGTCGGCCGGTCGCTTTGACGTCGTGGGACAGACGTTGACGGCGGTCGATGGATCGGTTGTCGAGACACTCGCTCGTGTCGCACGGCTCTCATGGCTTCCCAAGGCCAAGGGGGCGTCGCTGTGCGGCTATCGACTGCACACACAGTTCGAGGTGTTGCGGGGCGTGCCATCCCGGATCGACGTGACCCCCGCCAAGCCCAAAGGCGAGGACGATGAGCGAGCAGTCCTTGCTCGCACGGTCGAACCAGACCGCATGTACATGA
>CAYSPN010000642.1:0-2293 GCA_964432895.1 uncultured Candidatus Kuenenia sp. | reverse complement strand
GCCACTTTGGAGCAACCCATGCCCAGCGCGAGCAGCCCCGCCGACGCCCCTGCGTGTATGGTCCGACGGCGTCATGGTTTCACGCTGGTCGAGTTGCTGGTGGTGATCGCCATCATCGGCATGCTGGTGGGCCTCCTCCTGCCGGCGGTGCAGTCGGCCCGCGAGGCGGGGCGGCGGATCACCTGCAAGTCGAACCTCAAGCAGATCGGGATCGCCTTTCAGGTGTATATGGATCGCATGAAGTCGGCCAAGTTTCCGGTGGCTGCGCAGATGCCGAGCGCGGAGCCCGGCTTTTACGTCAGTGGCAGCAGACCGCTGTACCCGAGCATCACAGCGGCCTTGGGACCCTACACGGAAGACAACCGTGAAGTGTTCCGGTGCCCATCTGACAATGCCTACTTCCAACGCGATCCAAACTCCCAGACCGTGAAGGATGCGCAGACAGCGTTGGCCGGCATTCCTGACGACCAGAAGCCCAGCGAGTATCTGGGGGCAAACCTCAAACTCGAGGGCACGAGCTACGAGTATCCCCAGCGACGGCTCACCATCACCGACGCTACCACGGGCAAACTTCGCGGCCGAACCCGCGAGGAGGCGGGCCGTTCTCGCAGTGGCCAGACGGCTTCGACCTCGAAACTCTGGGTGCTCTACGAATTCCAGCCGTTCCATGCCACTGGGTGGGCCGCGTTTTTCGGCGATGGCGAGACCGATGCAAACGACACCGGCGACAGCGGCTGGCAGGCTCCCGAAGGCGCTCGCAACTTTCTCTACTTCGACGGCCACGTCGACAACCTGTAGCCGATACCCTGAAACGGCCAGCCGGCAGCCACTGCCGGTCCCTTTCCCGCTGAAGAGGTCTTCATGAGCACTGCATCGACGCGTTCCGGCGATTTTTCGGAACTCGACGACACTCCATTGTTGGCGCGGAAGGCTGTTCGCTGGCTGTTGATTCTCCTTGCCCTGGCTTTTTTGGCGTTTCTGGTCGCCTGGCTGCTCGGCTATGTCCGCCTCACGACCGACCCCCGCGTTGCCGAGATCCAGAAACTGCAGGCCGAGGCACAGCAGCAGTTCATGGCCAACGGCGGCCCGCAGACGCTCGACGAAGCCAAGGCAGCCGTGGCAGCCATGGGACAGATCCGCGAGAAGATCGAGGCTCTGCCGAAAAACATGCAACGCGAGGCTGGCCGGCGGGGCGGCAACGTCTTTCGCAACACGATGCAGACCCGCATCAACGCCTATTTCTCAATGCCGCCCGAACAACGGCAGGCGGAACTCGACCGTCAGATCAAGCAGGAGGAGCTTTTTCGAAAGGCGTGGGAGGCGTCGCGTCCGGCTGGTGGCAGGCAGGGTGGGCCGCCGGGCGGTGTCGCGGCCACCGGTGCGCCGGGTGGTGGCGGCGGTCCTGGCGGAGCAGGTGGTGGACCGGGCGGTGGTGGACCAGGCGGTGGTGGACCAGGCCGTGGCGGACCGCCCCGCGGTGGTTCTGAGGAAGATCGCAACCGCTGGCGAAAGAACCTCATCGACAACACAACGCCAGAGCAGAGGGCGCGGTACGTCGAATACCGACGGGCCATGGAGGCTCGCCGCGAACAGCTCGGCAAGTCGTCGCCTGGGCAACGCTAACATGCGGTTTTCAGACGACGGCCACCACACCACCCGAACGACCACGACGCATGGATGACACGCTGGGGCTTCTGGAGGAAGCCCTGCAACTGGCCCGCGAGCTCGGCTACCACGTTCGCGAGGAGCCGTTGGGCGATCTGCCCGGCGGGCCCTGTGTCGTCGGCGGGAGGCAGACGATCCTGCTAAACCTCCAAAGCCCGGCTGCTGACCAGCTCGCGGTATTGCTGGGGGTGTTGGTCCGCGATCCAGCCATTGCCAACCATCCCGTCAGTCGCCTGCTGGCCGGGCGGCTTCAGTCCCTCGCCATGGAACGGAGGCGGTGACCAACGCGCTGACGACGCCCGCCGACAGCGGCTCGAAAGAGACGAAAATCGTGCTGCGAATCTCGAAGGATTTTATCCGTCAGCACGCGCCTCCGGCCGTCGAGCACGTCGCACCGGTGAATAAATGCCTGTTCGGCTCGCGGGTCACCGGCACGGCATCCACGAGAGGGCAGCCTGTGCTGACGATGGACACGGATCACAGCAAGCCCGTGTTCACGCTGCACTTCAAGGGAACCACAACCACAAAGACCGTGGCATCGAAACATCCGGTCAAGGCCTATAGCACCGGCGTCGCTCAATTCGACGTGCACAGGCAGATCCGGTTCGACGGCATCCAGTTCAGCGAG
>CAYSPN010000641.1:0-8768 GCA_964432895.1 uncultured Candidatus Kuenenia sp. | reverse complement strand
ACAAGCGTTTCGGCGGTGGCTCGAGCCAGCAGGCCGATCACGACGACGCACAGACAGTTGGGCAGTCGGAGCCGCGAGAGGACATGTTCTCCAGCCTCGTGACCACCAGCGACAGCCAGGTCTCGGCAACCGAGTTCGTCGGGTTTTCAACGCCGGCCCTCCAGGCCGAGGCGGCACGGCCCGAGCCTGAAGCGGGAGGCTCGGAGCAGGTGAGCAATCCAACGGCAGCCCTGATGGCTCGGATGTTTCAGGAGATGGAGCACGGCGGTATCGTCGAGGTGCACATCACCGGCGGCAGCGTGATCCTGCCGGAGTTTTACGAGCCACGGTGGTCGGTGGGCTCGCACGGGCTGTTTGCCAGCCGGGCCGCCGATGGCACCGTCACGCTCACGGCCGTCGCTTGGGACGCCATTCAGAAGATCATCGTGCGGCAGGTCAACGGTCTGCCGGACGGCATGTTTGAGTGACGCTGGGCGACGCGGCAGCCGGGCAGCTCACTCGTGCTCGTCGAGATCACCCTCGGTGATCGTCGTGAAGCCCTTGCTGGCGAGCGTCTCCAGCCCCATCTCCGTGTTGTCGACCATCAGCGCCACCGCAGGACGGCCACGCGGCCGCGACAGGATCGGGTAGGCCTGAATGATGTTCACTTCGGCCTGGAGCAGGGCCGTGCAGATCCGCAGGAGGGGCTGATGGTCGTCGGGCAGCTCCACTCCGATCAGGTCGCTCTCGATCAAAGCAAGCCCGCCGCGTTCCAGGATTTCCCGCCCCTGCTCGGGGTGGCTGAGCAGGAACCTGGCGAATGCACACTCGCCGGAGTCGCTGATCGAGAGGGCCACGATCCGCACTTTCGATCCCTCGAACCGGCGGACCACCTCGAGCAACTGGCCCACCCTGTTCTCGAGAAACACGGTGAACTGTCGCAGCGTCGGCCAGTTACGGCCGCGGGCTGTCGCAAATCCAACTCCCGTGCCCTCTCCTGCGTCGCCAAGGCTCACGTCACGAACTCCTGAGGGTTATGGGCAGGGGGTACGACGGGCGGGTTTGCAGGGACCCCGCCGCGGGCGGTTTACGCCGCGGCTTTGCCGTGATATCCACCGAAAGAATAGAGTCTGGAGGCCCGGCTGGTCAACGAACCCCGGGCGTCGGCCGCGATCGAAGCCGCCGGCAGCCTCCCCCAGGAATATGGACATGGCCGAAGCGGTGCACGAGATCGAGATCCGGGTGCGGTATCAGGAGACCGATGGTCAGCGGCGGTTGCACCATGCCAACTATCTCACCTACTTCGAAATGGGCCGCACCGAGATGCTGCGGGCCTGCGGTCGCACCTACCGGGAATTCGAGGAAGCCGGCCTCTTCATGGTGGTGGCGGACGTCTCGTGCAAGTATCACGCCCCGGCGGATTACGACGACCTGCTGCGGCTGCGGACCCGGGTGGAGAAGATCGGGGCCGCCCACATCAAGCACGCCTACGAGTTGATTCGCGGAACGACGATCCTGGCGACGGGCACGACGACTGTGGTCTGCGTCGACCAGGAGGGCAAGGTCCGCCGCCTGCCCGAGTGGATGCTCGCCTGACGGGCGTCGCAGTGGTCGGGGGCGAAGCCGACGGGGAGCGCGGAAACTGTCCGGCAGGAATGTGGGGCTGGACTGCGGGAATTTGCCGCGATCGAACGCCTTGCGGACAGTGCACCGGGCGAGATCCTCACGCCCTGGAAACAAGCACCCTCCGGAGACTTCCACCGATGATCCTTGCCGCTGAAAAAGAACTCTGCCATGTGGGTGAGACCGCGGGCATTGCCGACCACGATCACGACCTCGTGCACGAACTGAGCCGTCGGCTCGACGCGCTCTGGCGGTATGACCAGTACATCGCCAACGCCGAATGGCGGGACGACCTGAAACAATTTTGGTGCGACGCCAAAGCGATGGAGAAGCAGGCGATCCAGCGGATCAGGCAGCTGATCGCGCAGGAGGTGCGGAACGATTGTTTCTAACCCGCATCGGCGGCGGGCGGCCGCCGGACTACCGCGGTTGGTCTGGCTGCCACTCGTCGTCCTCGTCGTCTTCCGTTGCGGCTTCAAGGCCGTCGTAGACGTGCAGGCTGATTCCGGCGGCCTCCATCTCTTCCGCGAGGGAGTCCTCCTCATCCTCGGAGTCGTCGATGTAGGCGAGCAGCGCCTGCATCTCGCTCTCCGAGATTTCGGCCAGCCGGAAGCTGCGGACGATTTCGGGCGCGGGATCGACGGCCGGCACGGGCCGCTGGGAAGCGGCCTCGTCGCGGCTCCGCACGTAGTTTTCGCACAGTGACACAAGGTCTTCGCGGACCATCTCATCCTCCGTGGTTGACGATTGCCGGGGGGGCGTGTGGCGCCCCACGGCAGTCCTCAGTGTGTACGAAGCATGTGAGGGAATTGTTCGCGGCGGCTGGTGCAGGGCGGGTCAGAGCCGCAGTCGCTTGAAGATGCCTTCGGGAAGCCCGCAGATAACCGCCATGATCGGCCACCAGAACCAGGGTGTGTAGAGCGTGTTGCGGCGGCCCAAGAGGGACTTTTCGATGTCGGCAGCGACCCGATCGGGCGTCGTCACCAGTGGCTTAGGCCCCACCTTCATGCCCTCTGTCATCGGGCTGTCGATGATGCCCGGCTTGATCGTCAGCACATGCACGTTGTGGCTGTGAAGGCGGTTGCGGAGGCCGCTCAGGTAGGCAGTCAGGCCGGCCTTCGCCGAACCGTAGCAGAAGTTGCTCTGTCGTCCGCGGTCGCCCGCGACCGACGAGACCGCGGCGATGAACCCACTCCTACGGGCCGCGCAATAGTCGGCCGCCCTGCCCAGCAGGATGGCCACGGAGGTGAAGTTGACGTCGATCGTCCGCTGGATCTCGTCGCCGTCGAGCAATTGCCCTCGCTCGTCTGGAAGATAGCCATGGCACACGACGACCCCATCGAGGCCGCCGGGAAAGGCCGCAGTAGCGGCGGCCCACGTGGCCGGCACCGATTCGAGTGCGGAGGCGTCGAAGCGACCGGAGAGGATCATCGTACCTCCCCTGACGCGCAGATCTGTGGCGAGCGTTTCGAGAGCGTCTTCATTACGGCCCGCGAGAAAGAGGTTCCAGCCACGACGAACCAGACGACGTGCGAGCGCCTCGGCGACCGCCGATGTCGCGCCCACGATCAAGACGTTCGGCCCATTATCAGATGGATGGCTTTCATGCGTCATGGTGCACCAGTTCCTTCGTCGCGGGATAGGCGTTCGTGTCGGGCGCGTGCGGAAGAGGACTCCGTGGTTGGCTGTTGCGTTGGGGCCGGTTCACGATGCCGACCCGCAACGCCTGTGAGGAGACGAATCGTTCGTGGGGATCGACCCTTCGCTTGATCGCCTGGAATTCCTGCAGCCGCGGATACATGGCCCGGAATGTCTCCGCATCGGTCATGGCGTCCTTGGCGAGATAGAGCCGGCCGCCGTGGTCGAGTAGGATGCGATCGAGCTGGCGGCAGAGTGCCGGCGTGCGGGCTGGGTGGTAAGGCATGTCGAGCGCGAGCGTGTGTCCCGGCTCAAGGTAGGAAAGTACGCCGCCATCGGCGGCGCCGCAGCTCTTGAGAACGGCGAGGAAGGAAGCCGCGCCCGCCGCCGCCACGCAGTCGAGGAGTCTCCGCAGACCCACGGCCGAAGACTCACGTGGGAAAAAAGCCTGGTACTGCACGAAGCCACGGGGGCCGTAGACCCGGTTCCAATGTAGGACGGCGTCGAGCGGATAGAAGAATGCGTCGAGGTCGACCAGCTTTTCCTCGTCGGCATGCGCCGCGTAAAAGATGCCGTTGAAGGCTCGCACGGTGAGTGGCGAAAGCAGGCTGACGGGGGGCGTGAGGGGCACGGTCTTGGTCCGCTTGCGCGGCAGGTGGAGCGGGGCGAGGGCCTGCCGTGCTTCGAGATCTGCCAGCTTGGCATGATTCCCCTGCATGACGACGCTGCGGCCGAGCCTCTCACCGCGTGCCATGCAGTCGATCCAGGCGACCGAGTGCTGGCAGCTGGCGTCGCTTTCGTGAAACACGGTGAGCGTGTCGTCGAGGTTGGCCGTTCGTCGGTGTCGCACGGTGATCCAGGCCGTCTCCACGGGCACCAGCCGGAATCGTGCCGCGAGGATCATCCCCGTGAGGCCCATGCCGCCGAGTGTGGCGAAAAACAGTTCCGGATCGTGGTTGCGGGAGCAGCGGACCACGGAGCCGTCGCCCACGACCAGCGTGATCTCTTCCACGAAATTCCCGAACGAGCCGACGCGGTGGTGATTCTTGCCGTGGACGTCGGCGGCGATCGCCCCGCCTACCGTGACGAACTTCGTGCCTGGCGTCGTGGGCAGAAACCATCCGCGCGGCAGAAAGCAATCGATGACGTCGGCGAAGGAAACACCAGACTCGCACTCGAGCATGCCTGTGGCCGGGTCGAAGCTGCGGAATCGGTCGAGCCGGTCGCTTTGGGCGACGCTGCCATGAGCGTTCATCGCTGAATCGCCGTAGGCCCGGCCCAGCCCACGGGCGATCAATGACGCGTCGGCGGCCGCCGTGACGGCAACCGCGGCGGCATCCGCGGGATGCACGACGCGACATGGTTCCCGGGGCACGCCCCCCCAGCCTGCAATCGGTGTCGGACTGCGGGTCATGAAGCGGTTCCCTGCAGCCACGAGGACACCACCACTAAAACGCCGCAGATTGCCGCGATTGCCAGGCTCGGACGGTCCCGGATTGCGAACACCACCGGATCGTCGTCGAGGTGCCCTCGTTTTGCGAGCAACCAGAGCCGTGTCACCCAATACAGCACGAGCGGACAGATGAGCCACAGGCTTCGGCTGTCGCCGTAGATCGCCCGCATCTCGGGGCTGTTCATATAGAGCGCGAGCACGAGGACCGAGACGTAACCGCTCGCCGTGCCCAGATGCTCCACGAGGGTGACGTCATCGAACATGTAGCCACGGCCCGACGTCTTCAGCGGGTCGTCCGCTTGGAGTCGGCGCAACTCGGTGTACCGTTTCGAGAAGGCCAGCGACGTGAAGAAGAAGAGGGAGAACGTCAGCATCCACGAACTCAACGGCACGCCGGCCGCCACGGCACCAGCCTCGAGCCGCAACGCGTACATGCAGGCCAGCATCATCACGTCGAGGATCGGCAGTTGCTTTCCGAGCCCCGAATAGAGGAAGTTGGCCGCGACATAGAGCACGATGAGGCCGAGGAATGCGGGCGGCAGCCAGACCGCAGCGATGCCCATTCCCGCCAGCAACAGGCACGCGGCCATCTGCAGGCCGATGCCGATCGAGAGTCTGCCGCTGGCAAATGGCCGTAGTCGCTTCTTGGGATGGCCGCGATCGGCGGGGATATCGCCGATGTCGTTGAGAACGTAGACGCCCGATGCGCAGAGGGAGAACGACATGAAGCCGAGCAACGCCGACAAGAGCGTGTCGGCATCGCTCTTGTGCGCGAGGAACAACGGCACGAAGAGCAGCAGGTTCTTGGCCCACTGGTGTGGCCTGCACGCCTTCCACCCGCTCCTCAGCATGGATCGGCGGCCGCCCAGCACCGTCGTCGGCTTGCCCAGTCGTCGTACCCGCGACTCGAATGCGGGGGTCGGTTCGACCACGATGACCTCGGAGGCGTTCCGCCATACTTTCAGATCGGCCGCGGAGTCGCCGGCATAGGAGAAGCCACCCAACCCGTTGGTTGCCACGAATGCCTCGATCGCGGCGAGCTTTGCCGCACCCTTGAGGTTGACCCGGTCGTCGCTCGCGAGCACTGCGTCGAAGCAGCCAACATGGTCTGCGATCGACGTGGCGACGGTCCTGTGCGCCGCCGTAGCGAGCACGATCGGCCGTCCTTCACGACGGATCTTGTCCAGCAGTGCCGCAGCCTCCGGGCGGACCGGCCAGGCGGATGGTGGCATGCCTGTGAGCGCCGCGACTCGTCCCTTGCAGTAGCCGATGCCTTTCAGCAGCCAGATGGCGATGCGTGGCAGGAGCCACGGCCGGCGCAGAAGGATGACTCCCAGGCTCTCGACGAACGTGTCGGTCGAAAGAAGGGTGCCGTCGAGATCCCATACGCTCGCCAGCATGGGTGAGCGGTCAATGGTCTCGGGCGTGGAGGTCACGTCTCCCCTGCAGTCTGTAAGGGTGGTCTTCATGGTGGGAGTCCTGCTCTGCGAGGCAGTGCTGGGGTCCCTTATGGTGTTGTCAGGGGGGAGTCTTCGGGTTCGAGATCGCCCACTCGCGTGAGCAACTTCTCGACGATCGCGGAGAGCATGTCGACCTTCTGCTCAAGTTCGGTGTATGTCGGCGGCTGTGCTGCCGCAGACTGCGACGTCGTGAGTTTTCCACGCACGTGAATGTTCCCCATGACGACGACGTTGCCATTGGGCTCGATGATCAGGCTGTGCACGTTGCTGGGACGGTTGACGAGCATAAAGTTCCCGTCCTGCCAGCCGTTGCCCCCGACCTGAAACACCCAACTGCCGCCCCCCTTGGAGAGGTTTTGAAGCTTGAGTAGGTCCGGGTGGCTGCGGCTCACGTGAAGGGCCGTGTCCGGATTCGCGGTGCCGATTCCGACGAAGTCGCCTTTCGAGGTCACGCCATCGTGTCTTTCGTAGTCGTCGAGCAGTTGCTGGCTGACGGTGCGAGAACGTGCGCGGCTTATTTCGGCTGTCTCCGGCGTCTTGAAAACGATGAAGCAGACGCATACGACGACGAATCCGAGGAGATAGAGACTGGGCGAGGTGGGGCGTGTCACGAGCTACTCCTGTTCCCTCGCGAGAACTTGCCTGGAATACCAATTGGCGATCGGCCCGCGGCCCTTCACGACGGCTTCGCTTTCGAGGCGTGCGTGTCTGTCAGCCTTGGTTGACCAGAAATCTTTCCTGCGATCCGGGCGTTCGGACATCGCGACGGCATAGTCACGCACGGAATGGTCATGGCTGCCCGTCGCGAACGTGACCGCCGCGGCGATCCGATCCGCCGAGAAGAGCGGGCCGCTTTTCACAGTCCGCATGATCTCGTAGTACGACCTCAGGGCTGGCTCGAGTTCGCTCGTGTCGCCGGTGCGTCGTGCCTTCTCGTAGCCGGCGGGGGCGACGCGATAGAAGTGGCCGGGCATGTAGTTCTCAGCCGGCAAACGGGACATGACAGGGTCGACAAGCCCGTACGCATCGATCATGCCGTAGCTGGGGCCCGAGTAGAAACCGTTGACGCCCGCTGCGCCGTTGTATTCAAAGAACGAGTCCGATGAAGGTACTTCCAGCGTCTTTCGTTGGATCGCCATTCCCCTGTCATCGAGGCCTTTTTCCTTGTGGCTCCACGACTTCAAATAGAAGTTCCACTGATGCGTGTGAATGTCGCAAAAGCCGTATTTCCACATCGGATCCTTGATGTGCGGCGGACCGAGGATGAGATCCGGCATGCATATCGAGGACAGGAAGCCAGCCATGACACCGATGCAGATTGTTCGCGGAAGCACATCACGCGTCGTTGCGGAGGCCGTCTGCTGCTTCATCGCGAGCACCGACTCCGCGAGGAGGATGACCGCGACGACGAACGGCGTGGAGAAGAATCGTCCTTCCATGTAGTCGCCGCCGGCGTGAACGACGTACGCCAGGAAGAGGAGCAGGCTCGAGGCTGCGGCGGCGAAGCGGATTCGCGCGTCACTGGGAATGGCAGAACTCAATGCCACTCGCGACGCCATAACGAGACCTGCGACGATGATGAAGAAAGACGGCATGTCGCGCTCGGCGAAGCGGGCGAGATAGGTCATGCCTTGTGCCGCCAGGAAATCCTTGTCGATCCCGGCCGTGAGCTTGGCGTAGTAGGTGTCGGGCAGCGCCTGCCCGTAATAGAAGACTGCGAACGCGAACCACGCGGCGACTGGCAGCGCGGAAATCAGCAGTGACATCGCGTCGGCCAGGTACTGTCGCCGGCTGAAAAACATCACGGCGATCGGAAGGGCGTACAACAGCGCGTTGTCGTGCCGATTCAGGAAGGCCGCCGCGGCGAGGAAGGCCGCATGGTCCATGCTGAAACTCTTGGCATGCCGGCCCAGGAACGCCGGAAAAAACAGGGCAGCGCAGAGATGGGCGAGCGGATTCTCGAGCCCGGAGGTGCTCCACTCCACGAAGCACTTGGACACCAGGAGCGGTACGAGCACGACGTACGAATAGAAGGGGCGATAGCAGGAGTAGTTTCGGTGGAGGCTCCACAGCACCCCGCCCGTGCACGCGAAGCAGAGCAGGAAGCTGACAATCTTTACGTCGGGAATCACGAGCAGGAGCGGCATGTGCGCCAGCATCCAGAGCGGATGCGTGTAGGGCTGCGAGCGAAGGTCGGTCGCCCAGGTCATGCCGAGTCCGTGCCTGAGATTCTCGAGACATCGGTAGCTGATAAAGGCATCCTCGGTGAGGAAGCCAGCCCAGGCGATGCGGCCGATCAAGAGCGTGAGGAGCAGAAAGGGCACCGCCCACAGCCAGTGCTGGGATGCCGGCACGATCGCCTCCCGGCCAACGCGTACGGTGCGTCGCATGGTGTCGCGAAAATGTGAGGAGACGATCATGTGGCGTAGGGCTCGTTGTTCAGGCGTGGGCGACATTCGGTATGGCGATGCACGCGTGTCGGTCCGGCAGGGCAACAAAAAAAGCCGGGGTGGAAGAAGGCCCATTGGCTCTCTTCCACCCCGGCTTACGATCGACGGACCTCCCGGCGCAATGCCGGACTGCCCTTCGACTCGTCTTCCGTTCAGTTTGGTTTT
>CAYSPN010000640.1:0-2618 GCA_964432895.1 uncultured Candidatus Kuenenia sp. | reverse complement strand
CGTGCGAGATCTCGGCGGAGCTGTCACGGATCGCGCTGATGGAACTCTGGCCTGCTGCGGTCGAGGGACGGTTCGCGGAGTTTTCCGACGCGCTGCTGCGATACGGGCTCCTCGCCGGCAAACCGTTCGAGCAGGCGTCGTCATGCCTGCCCTATGCACGGACCATGGCTGATCTGATCGAGACCCTGCAGGCGTGGAGCGTGCGTGGCTGTGCCCAAAGCAGCTGGGGGCCGACGGTGATGGCCTGCTGCGAATCGGCGGCGGCGGCCGACGCGCTCGTCGAGCGGTTTGCAGCCACGGAGCTTGCGAGACAGTACAACACGCTGATCGCCAGGTTCGATGATCAGGGGGCGATCGTGCGGGAAATCCCGGCGGATCAGGCCTTGGCGACGGGCAGGCCGTAGTCGGAAAGCACCTGCCGCAGCTTAGCGGCCAGAGGCGCTTCCAGGCTCACCAGTGGCAGGCGGACGTCGCCTGTGTCGCGGCCGATCATCGCCATCGCGGCCTTGATCGGGATCGGGTTGCTCGCCAGGCCGAGGAGATCGCGGCAGAGGGTGAACAGCTTTCCGTGGAGCCTGCGGGCCGCAGCGAGGTCGCCCTTGTCGAAGGCGTCGATGAGGGCCTTCATGTCGGCCGGCACGAGATTGCCCACGACAGAGATCACGCCACGGCCGCCGATCGCCAGGAGCGGGAGCGTCATGCTGTCGTCGCCCGAGAGCACGGTGAGATCGGTGGCCGCGAGCACCTGCGATGCCTGGTCCATCGAGCCGGTCGCCTCCTTGAGCATGGCGATGCCCGGCAGGGATGCCAGCCTGATGATCGTCTCGGGCTCGATGTTGCGGCCAGTCCGTGTCGGGATGTTGTAGACGCAGATCGGGATGTCAACGCTCTCGGCGATCGCCTTGAAGTGTTCGTAGATGCCCTGCTGCGTGGGGCGGTTGTAATAGGGGCCGACGATGAGCGCCGCGTTGGCGCCTGCCTTGGCCGCAAACTTCGTGAGCCGGATCGCTTCGGCGGTGGAGTTGCTACCCGTGCCGGGCATGACGAGCAGCCGGCCGGCGGCGGCCTGAATGCTCTCGGCGATCACCCTCTCGTGCTCGTCGTGCGTGAGCGTGGGAGATTCGCCCGTCGTGCCCACCGGGCAGATGCAGGTCACGCCAGCCTTGGCCTGGAAGTCGACCTGCTCGTGAAGCCGCTTCGTGTCGATCGCACCGTCGCGAAAGGGGGTGACGATGGCGACGGACAGACCGGCAAACTTCTCGGCTCGCGTGGACATCGGCAGGAGTGCTCCGTGGGGGTGTGCGCAGGGGCGAAATCGAACCGTGATGGGCTGGCAATGCCGCCAGATCACGTGATCGACCCCGAAAAACGACTCCGGGAAGATATGATTTTCAGCGGCAGGCGGCAAAGGGCTTGCGTGCCGTGGCAGGAAACATCGCAGGATTCGTGGTCGCAGGAAGACGCCATGGCAGGGAACAGCTCCCCGAACGGACAGCAGCATTTTCCCGCGGGGGCCGTGGCGGCGGCGGCGGTCGTGGCCGCCTCGGCAGGGCGACGCGACGTGTGTGAGCCGGGGGTCGCGCGGCTGGGCGTGGTGCTCGGCACCGGCCTGGGCGGGCTTGCCGATCGTCTCGATGACGCGTGGTCGATCCCGGCCCGCGACACGGGCTGGCTCGTGCCATCGACCGCCACTGGTCACGCCGGCCGGGTGGTGTGGGGTTCGCTCGGTGGCCCAGGAACGCAGGCCGACGAGCCGCCGCGATGCGAGGTGGTGATGCTGCAGGGCCGCGTCCATGGCTACGAGGGGCATGCCCCGGAGTCGCTCTCGCGCGGTGTGGAGCTGCTCGCGGCACTTGGTGTGACGACCGTACTGCTCACCAATGCAGCCGGTGGTCTGCGGCCCGACATGCAGGTCGGCGAACTGATGGTGTTGAGCGACCACATCGATCTGGTACGGCGGCCGTGGACGCAGGGGCCTGAGGCCGGGGGGAGCAACACCGTGCAGGCTGCCACGACGGCGTTGTGTTACGATCCAGAGCTCGTGGCTGGTGCGCTCGAGGCAGCGCGATCAGCTGGATCGCTAGCCCGAGCGGGCGTTTATGCGCATCTCATGGGGCCGAGCTACGAAACCCGCGCGGAGTATCGCATGCTCAGGAAGTTTGGTGCCGACGTGGTGGGCATGTCGACCGTGCCCGAGGTGATCGCCGCGCGGCGGC
Source organism: uncultured Candidatus Kuenenia sp. (assembly GCA_964432895.1). Lineage (GTDB taxonomy): Bacteria > Planctomycetota > Planctomycetia > Pirellulales > UBA1268 > CAMCQY01. The sequence goes on along the minus strand of CAYSPN010000640.1, from coordinate 402 downwards.
TCGGTCTGCGGGTGGTAGCCGTCTCCGTGGTGACGAACGTCGCGCGGCCCGATGCGCCGGCATGCACCGATGCCGAGGATGTGTGCCGGGCCGCCGCCGCCGCCGCCGAGGGGGTGTGGGCCGTCCTTGTGCGGATGGCGGCATTGACCGCTGGGCAGCATTCAACAGGGAGAAACAGCCGATGATCGTGCTGCTCACCAACGACGACGGTATCGATGCGTCAGGCCTCGCGGCGATGGAGGCGGCTTGTCGCGGGTGGGCCTGCCGCGTGCTTGTGGTAGCGCCGAAGGAGCCGCATTCCGGCTGCGGCCACCGGGTGACGACCGACCGTCCGCTCGTGCTGGAGCAGGTGGGGCCAGACCGGTTTCACGTCGATGGCACCCCGGCTGATTGCGTGCGGCT